>CAMVBT010000023.1 GCA_947165805.1 uncultured Clostridia bacterium | reverse complement strand
ATACGACCCAGATAGGGCAGGCTGTTTATAATCTAATCATAAATGCGATAAACTACTCGGGCGTTGATATCGTGACTGTACGGCTTTATGCCCTTGACGACGGGAAGGCCCGCTTTGAGGTCGAGGATAAGGGCGTAGGCATATCCGCGGAAAATCTTCCTCATATCTGGGAACGCTATTATAAGGTCAACCGTTCGGAAAACTATAAAAGAGCTGTCAAGGGCTCCGGTCTGGGTCTTTCGATAGTGCGGGGAGTTCTCGAGTGTCACGGCTTCAAATACGGTGTCGAGAGCGAAGAAGGGAAAGGCACGCTGTTCTGGTTTGAATGTGAGCGTGAAGAACCGTCAGATGAGGACGTATGAATATATAGTAACGGAAGCGGAAAACGGCATTGAAGTAGGCAGGCTCCTGCGCTCAAAGGGATATAGCAGAGCCGCGGTCACGAAGCTCAAATATAACAACGGACTGTTCCTGAACGGAAAGCATATAAGAACGGTGGACAGGGTATCGGTGAACGACAGACTCACGGTCATATTAAGCGAGACCACCGATGCGGAGCCGAACCCGTCACTGAAAGTCCCGGTACTGTATGATGACGATGATATCGTTGTGTTCGGCAAGCCTGCGGGAATGCCGGTGCATCGTTCAAACGGCCACAATGACGATACTCTTGAGAACCTGTTCGCGGCACTTTATCCGGGCGTATGCTTCCATGCTGTGAGCAGGCTTGACAGGAATACTTCCGGGATAGTTGTGATCGCGAAGAATAAATTCATAGCGTCAAAGCTGATGTCGGACGAAAGATACCGTCCGCGCAAGCTGTATTACGCCGTTATCCCCGGCGGATTTTATGAAAAGTACGGAGAGACCGGCGAGATAAACGCTCCGATAGCCCGTGAGAACGAAAGCATAATAAAACGTGTTGTGCGCGCTGACGGGGATCATGCCTGCACAAGATATAGAGTGACGGCGCATAACGATAAGATGACTCTGCTTGAAATAACTCTTGTGACCGGCAGAACACATCAGATAAGGGTTCATTTCTCATATCTCGGATATCCGCTGCTCGGCGACGACCTTTATGGCGGTGACTGTACGCTCATAAACAGACAGGCTCTGCATTGCGGAAATGTTGATTTCAGACATCCGTTAGATGATGAACTGATATCGCTTAAAGCACCTCTGCCGGAAGACATGGCTGAAATTTTATTGGGTAACGGCTTGTCTTTTTAAAAATGATAATGAAATTGCTGGTGTTGTAATGAACCTTCGGAAGATATCGAGAAAAATATTTATTGCAAGAATAATTTTCAGTATTATTATGCTGCTCGTTATGGTCGTCATAGGTATTTATCTGTTGATATGGAATATGACTCAGCACCATTTTCCGGGAGTGCCGGAGGATACGCTGCGTGATCTTACCGTGGAAGAACAGAAAGAAGTGCTTGACGCCTTTGATCTGATAATTCCCGAAAACGAGAAAAACGCTTATGTTTATTCATTTTCATGCTCGGGCGGCGGAGACGAAAGACTTCTGTCGTGTATGGTCGAGATAGGCGGAGTGGAAGATTATGAAGGATTCTATGCCGCAAATACGCAAAGTGATCTATGGGCGTTCAATGAGACCACCCGTGATCACCGGACCGACAAGCACTATTTTATCCTGTACAGAGGCACGGTCGATACAAAGATGAAGCCTTTGCTTTACAAAAAATACAGCGATCTGTATAACAGACTGAAAGAAAGATAAATACGGAGAGAAGAAATGTCGGATAAAAAACTTAATGTATGCCTGCTGAATGATTCGTTCCCGCCGCTGATCGACGGCGTGGCGGTGACGGTCATCAATTACGCGAATATAATACAGAACGAACTCGGCCGCGCGACCGTGGTAACACCCTCATATCCGGGTGCCGAGGATAATTACGATTTCCCGGTGGTGCGCTATTCGAGCCTTTCCACGGAAAAGCAGCTCGGCTACCGCGCAGGATATCCTTTCAGCGCTTCCAAGCTTGAAGCTATGAAAAATGAGCAGTTCGATATAATCCACTCGCACTGTCCTTTTTCGTCCACGGTTTTTGCGCGCAATCTGAAAGAGAAGAACGGTTCGCCGCTCATTATGACTTATCATACAAAGTTTGACGAGGATATAAAGCGCATCGTCGAAAGTCCGCTTCTTGAGCCCCAGCTCACCAAGTTCGTGGTGCAGAACATTTCGGTCTGTGACGAGGTATGGACAGTCAGCCGCGGCGCAGGCGAGAATCTGCGCAGCATAGGCTATGAGGGCGACTATATCATAATGCAGAACGGCGTGGATTTCCCGAAAGGAAAGGCCTCGGAGGAAGATGTCGACGCTCTTCGCTCTACCTATGAACTGAGCGCGGATATACCGCTGTTTCTGTTTGTCGGAAGACTTTTCTGGTACAAGGGCTTCCATGTACTGCTCGATTCGCTGAAAATACTGAAAGACAACGGAACGGATTTCCGTATGATGATAGTCGGAGACGGCGGTGATGCCGACGCAATAAAGGCGGAGGCGGAACGGCTCGGCGTAATGGACAAATGTATTTTCCCGGGCGCGGTGAACGACAGAGCTGAGCTGAGAGTGTATTATACCGCTGCCGATCTGTTCGTGTTCCCGTCGGAATACGATACAAACGGTATAGTCGTGCGCGAGGCTGCCGCCTGTGAGCTTCCGAGCCTGCTGATAAAGGGCAGCTGCGCCGCGGAGGATTTCACACATTACAAAGACGCGATCATAGTTGAGAACAATGCCGAAGCGATATCGAAGGAACTTATCTACGCGGCTTCCCACACCGACGCTCTCGCAAAGCTCGGCGAAAACGCCATGAATGACGTTTATCTCTCATGGGAGGACGCTGTAAAGCGTGCGTATGAGCGCTATCGGGTTGTTATTGAAAACTATAAGAGAGGCATCACTCAATGCCGTGAGACAAAGACGCAGGAAATTCTGTATTCTTCTGTTTCAAGCATTACGAATTCTATACAGAAGGTACGCAGTATAGCGGCTCTGGCGAAACGCAAAACGATAAAGACGAGCAAGACGCTTACAAGCACGATAAGCGCCGGACTCAGCAGAAAAGATAAATAAAAATATCCCGGCAGACGGTTCAGGTCTGCCGGGATCTTCTTATGCTGTAATTATCTTGCTTGCGTTGTGGAGGTCGAGCTTCTCGACAGCGGCCTCGCGCATCTTATATTTGAGTATCTTGCCTGCCGCGTTCATCGGGAACTCGGTAACGAAGTCCACATATCTCGGTACTTTATGCTTCGCCATGTGGTCGCGCACGAAGTCCTTGATCTCATCTTCGGTAGCGGTCTCGCCGTCGTTGAGGATAACACACGCCATTATCTCTTCACCGTAGTCCTTGTCGGGAACTCCGATGACCTGAACGTCCTTTATTTTCGGATAGGTGTAGAGGAAATCCTCGATCTCCTTGGGGTAAATATTCTCGCCTCCGCGGATTATCATATCCTTGATGCGTCCGGTGATCTTGTAATAACCGTCCGAAGAACGGCGTCTCGCGAGATCGCCCGTATGCAGCCAGCCTTCGGAGTCTATTGCCGCCGCGGTAGCTTCGGGCATTTTGTAGTAGCCTTTCATGATGTTGTAGCCGCGTGCCACGAATTCGCCGTCGGTATCATCGGGGAGATCCTGATTGGTTTCGGGGTCAACGATCTTGCATTCTACGCCGAAGATCGGACCTCCGACCGTATTGACGCGCTGCTCGATGCTGTCCGTGGTCTTGCTCATGGTCGTAGCGGGGGAAGCTTCTGTCTGACCGTAGGTAATGCATATCTCGTCCATATGCATTTTTTCTATGACTTCCTGCATAGTCTTGATAGGGCAGGGAGAACCCGCCATGATACCTGTTCTCATATACGAGAAGTCTGTCTTCGGGAAGTCCTCATGTCCGAGCATTGCAATGAACATTGTCGGTACGCCGTGGAAGCAGGTTATCTTTTCCTGATTGATGCACTTGAGACCTTTTCTCGGGGAGAATGCCGGGATAGGCGACATTGTAACGCCGTGAGTCATTGACGCGGTCATAGCGAGCACCATTCCGAAGCAGTGGAACATAGGCACCTGAATCATCATTCTGTCCGCAGTGGATAAGTCCATGCAGTCGCCGATAGCCTTGCCGTTGTTGACTACATTGTAGTGCGTGAGCATAACGCCCTTCGGGAATCCCGTAGTGCCCGAAGTGTACTGCATATTTGCGACATCATGCTTATCTATTGTGCGGCGGAGCTTCTCGACTTCGCTGTAAGGAACTTCGGCAGCCTTGGCGTTTGCTTCTTCCCATGTGTAGGCACCGGGCATCTCAAAGCCGTAGGTAATGATGTTCTTCAGAACAGGCAGACGCTTGGAAACGAGCTTGCCCTTTTCGCAGGTGTCGAGCTCGGGGCATATCTCGCGTATGATCTTCTTGTAATCGCTGTCCTTATAGCTGTCGATCATAACGAGCGTATGAGTATCGGACTGTTTGAGCAGATATTCTGTCTCGTGTATCTTGTACGCGGTATTTACGGTCACGAGCACCGCGCCGATCTTTGTGGTCGCCCAGAAAGTGATATACCACGAAGGAACATTGGTAGCCCAGATAGCAACATGGTCACCCTTCTTTACGCCCATAGCCAGAAGTGCACGAGCGAATGTATCAACATCGTCACGGAATTCGGGGTATGTACGTGTGTAGTCAAGCTCTGTGTATCTGAAAGCGTACTGATTCGGGAACTCCTCGCACATTCTGTCGAGAACATCCGGGAAGGTGTAGTCAATCAGCCTTTCCTTCGGCCAGACATACTTTCCCGTCTTTTTGATATTATCCTGAAGAGCGTGCTTGTGGCGGCTCCTGTACGGTGCCATATAGTTTGCGAACTGCGGTATGACTATACCGGCATCGCAGAGGTCTCTTGACCAGCGCTTTACCCATTCGAGAGTAACATAGCCGTTGTAGTTAATGCTCTTAAGTGCCGCGAACATCTCGGCTATCGGCATATCGCCCTCGCCCATTATCTTGTATTCGAGCTTGCCGTCGGGCATTATGCTGTCCTTGATATGTGTGTATTTTATGTGTTCTCCGAGGTTTGCGACAGTAGTTTCCGGGCTTTCGCCGCCGAAGCGGTAAGGATGGTGCATATCCCAGAGCGCGCCGATCTTGCGGCTGCCTACGGACTCTAGCACTTTGCAGAGGCGCTTTGTATCGCAGTAATCTCCGTTTGTTTCGACGAGCAGTGTTACATTGTATTCTTCGGCTTTTACGGCGAGCTCCTTGAGCTCGGAGATGATGAAATCATCGTCAACGAGACCGGAGGGAGCAAGCCCGTCGTCGGCGAGGATACGCACGAACGATGTACCCATTTTGCTGGCGAGCGCCATATATTCAATGATCTCCTGCTTGTTCTCGGCGGACTTTTCTTTAAATCTCAGGCAGGCTCCGGAAGAGAAGCAGGATATTTCAAGACCGAGACTTTTCAGCTTTTCGATTGTGTAGGGGAGCTGCTTGTCGGTAAAGGGCTTTGCCTTTACGGAAAAGATATCCTGCCCGAGACCCCGGATCTCTATACCGTCAAATCCGAGGTCCTTTGCCATTGAATAGATGTCGCTCCATTCAAAATCATAGCAGGCGAGTGTTGAGAAGCTTAATTTCATTTTTACATACCTCCGTAAATAGTTGGTGGGCAGGACGGTCTGAAAATAATAAAACCGTCCCAAAGAATTTCTTTGAGACGGGAATATACAAATACCCGCGGTACCACTCAAATTGCGCACATGGCGCCACTCAGGCTCTATCAAGCCTTATGCATTGACGCAGCAGAACGGGAAACATTACTCGATCACTCTTTCACATTTCCGACTCGGAAGGGAGCTGTCAGTGTATGTCCGTTACCGCCTCACATCACCCGGCGGCTTTCTGAAAACCTTCATACCGACTATCTTCGTCACAGTCATTGCGATTATATTAACATATTTTTTTTATTTTGTCAACAGTTTTTTTATTATTTTTTTGTTTAAAATCCTAAATGTGAACCAAATGTAAATTTTTTACAAAAAGCTATTGATTTTGTTGAAAATTTGTGTTATATTTATATATAGTAGAAAAGAGTATATTTCTTTGCAAGAAATAAGGAGAAAAAATGTCTTATCTGTTTGATATACTGAAAAAATACAATTGTCTCGATATATGTGTCCGGATAGCGGGCAGCGTGACACTTACGGTCGTCGGCGAGTATGACGGGGCGACCTATTCCAAGTCGCTGCCTTTTTCGGATTTTGTTTACATAGACGATTTCCCGACGCTTATGGATACTATAGCGGAATTCACCACGGGAACGAGTGACCGCCTGTATACTCACTTCCGTATGGAGCATGACGGCGATCTGCACTGGGCATATATGTGCTGCCACAAGACTTCGGATTTCACACGTTTTGACGGAGTTATTCTCGATGTGTACGAATACGTTGACAGCATCCCGAACGACAGTGTGATTAGTGAATTCGAGAGAAAACGCGGAAGCAAGATATCTGCGCTTAACAACAATTCCGCGTCGCTTCTGGAGATATGCGGAATGGATTATCTGCTTCGTATACAGAAACCCTTTGCTTCCGATCCAAAGCTCTACACCGCGATACTCGATGAGAACGGCGCTCTTGTATGTACTCCGTGCGAGACCGATCGCACAGAATACAGGTATTCCGCAAAAGCTGCCGTAAGGTTCAGCTTCCGTATAGGTGCGTATTGGTATCTCGGCTCCGATGACAAGGAAGCTTTCACCGCAGCCGAATCATTCCTGAAAGGTCTTGCCGACTGCCTTTCCAGTATCGCCCATTCGATAATAGCACTGTATAACGAGACCGAGAACTCTAATGCCGTGAACCGCCAGCTCGGCGCGAATGTCGAGCAGCAGATGCTGATAAACGGTATGCAGACTGTCATAATGGAAGAAGCCCGCGCAAGCGATGCTCTGACCCGTGTGCTCGAAATGGCGTGCAGATACCTCAATATCGACGGTATCGTGGCTTTCGGTACATATCAGAATACCGCTCCCGAGGAGCTCTGCCGTTATGAGATGCCCGGCAGTGAAGTCTCCGGGACATATAAGGCGATAAAAGAAAGCTATCATCTGATCCAGCAGAGCATGGAGAATATAGACAACTACTTTTCGAGCGAAAACGAGACGCATTTCAAAGAACTCGGGCTGACCGGGTTTGCCATATCCAAAATGGATGACAATAACGGTGTCAGCGGTCTTATCATGTATATCATAAACCGCGGGAATTATCAGTGGGAATATAATAACCGAAAGATGATAAGAAGCATTTCTCAGGTCATCTCATCGGTAATATTCCGCTGCAAGTCCGAACAGCAGCTCGACGAGAAAAATAAACAGCTCTATGACCTTGCGTTCTTCGACTCAATGCTGAAAATAAAGAACAGGTCGCGCCTTGACATCGATATCACCGAGATCATAAGATCCGGCAGAAGCGGAGCCGCAATGGCGATGCAGATAATCAATACGCGTTTTCTGAACGAAGTGTTCGGACAGAGCTATACCGACAAGCTCCTGCGCTCGGTAGCGCAGTTCCTTTCCGGAGAGGATATCGGCGGAGAGAATGTATACCGCTATTCCGGCAGTATCCTTATGATAATAGCAAAGGATAAGACGGCCGATGAAGCACAGGCTATAACCAAGAGGATACTGGACAGGATAAAGGAACCGTTCATCATCGACGGCGTTGAGCAGTTCGCCGAGACAGCGATAGGCATAGCGGTGTACAACAGCTCGACTGTATCCGCTGAAAATCTGTATCGTGCGGCGACCCTCTCGCTTTACCGGGCGAACGAATACGGAAAGAACACATTCGCGTTCTATCACAGGGAATTCCTTGATTCCAAGGGCGACGTATACAACCTTGAAAGCGAACTGAGACGCTGCATCGCGGATAATATGCGGAATTTTGAGGTGACGTTCCAGCCCGTGTTCGATATGAAGGGTGAAGTTTGTCACTTTGAGACCTTGCTTCGCTGGACCAGCGAAACCATGGGCAAGATATCCCCGAAGATATTCATGCGCCTCATGGAGAAGGTCGGACTCGATACCCCGATAGACCTGTGGGTGCTTCCGAGGGCCTGTGATTTCTGTATGAGTATCAGAAAAGCAACGGGTAAGAATATAAAGGTCGGCGTGAACCTTACAACTCACGAGATGCAGACAGGAACACTTCCGGACAGATTCAGGGCAGAGCTTGAGCAGCGCGGCATCAGCGGTGACGCGCTTATCGCGGAAGTACCCGAGGCCGCTCACGTCCTGTATTATAACGATACCGCCTCGACACTCGGCAGACTCAAGAAGCTTGGCGTTTCTATCTGCATCGACAGCTTCGGCAATGAGTATCTGCCGCTGAACGTACTGAAAAATTCCTATGTGGATATAATAAAGGTAAGCTCCAGCTTCGTGACCAATTCCGGCGGCGAATTTGACGATGTCCTTTTAAGTACGACATTTTCGCTTGCGGCAAGCAGGAACATCATAACCTGCGTAAAGAATATCGAATACAGAAGCCAGTACGATGCCGCGCTCCATGCCGGAGCCGAGATGATGCAGGGAGGCTTCCTCGAACTTCCGCAGACCCAGGAAGAAATACTATCGAGGATATCCGGCGGAAATATCCCTAAATTTGAACTGAAAGCATAAGACCGGGATATGCAGATATATTCTGCATATCCTTTTGGTGTTTCCCGGCTTTATATCATTAGATCGGAGAAATACTCCAGACGTATCTTGTCCGCTATCAGAGCGATGAATTCCGAGTTTGTGGGCTTCCCGCGTGAGGTGTGTATCGTGTAGCCGAACAGGCTGTTGAGCACATCGACGTCACCGCGGTCCCATGCTATCTCTATAGCGTGGCGGATAGCTCTTTCTACTCTTGATGATGTAGTGCTGTATTTCTGCGCTACGGTCGGATATAGCAGCTTGGTTATGCTGTTGAGCATCTCATCATCGTTCACGGAAAGGATTATCGCGGTGCGAAGGTAATGATAGCCTTTGATATGGGCGGGTATTCCGATCTTGTGTATGATATCGGTTACTATGTATTCAATGTTCGTCAGCTCTTTATGCAGTTCCGGGACCGCTATCTTCTTGTAGCTCTTCAGCGAACGCACCTTGTTAACAAGTATCTCCGGAGCGAAGGGCTTTACCATGAAGTAGCTCGCTCCCGCTTCCATAACTTCTTTTTCGAGCTCCGGCGAATGGATGTTCGAGACGACTATCGTGACCGGTAGTTCGCCCCTGATTGTTCTGATCTCATCCAGCAGTGAAGCCGCGTCGAGTTCGGGCATTTTTGCTTCTATTATAAGAAAGTCCGGCATATCGTTTCTGACCGATTCAAGTATAACCTTTCCGTTCTTATGTCTTGTTGCTGTGAACATACCTTCCTTTTTGAGAATGCTTGCCCATGTCAGGCCGTATTCTGCCGAATCGTCGCCTATAAGTACTTTTATTTTGTCGTTCATATTTTTGAACCTCCTGTAATTTGTTGACTTAATTGTAGCATATATTTTATGAATTGGCAAGAATTTACAGCAGAATTCGGAAACGTATAAAGGCGAATTTATCTTATATAGTGTGGCTAACTAACTGTATTTTGAGCGGGCTCTTATACGGCAAGGCTTTGGGCTTTCAGAACTCTGAAAAAATCAATGTTGAGATATGTCGAAAACCTTACAGATCGGTGTTCCCTGAATTGGCAAAAGCATTATGGCATTGTAATATTTGTAGGAATGAACAATTATTTTGATGATAAAAAGACAATGAAACGGAAATATCGGATTTTGTCCGGATATATGTTGATACGAGTCATATTTTATAATACGGAGGTTATTTTATGTCGAGGACACTTGATTGGAACAGCTACATCGAAACAGCGGTAAGGACTGTCTCCGAAGGATGTATACTTCTGAAGAATGACAATAACGTACTGCCGCTGGTGAAAGAAAGAAGCACTGCGGTATTCGGAAGGATACAGCTGCACTATTATAAAAGCGGAACAGGCTCGGGCGGTATGGTCAATGTCTCAAAAGTAGTCGGCATAACCGACGGACTTATAGACGCGGGTGTGAACATTGACCGCGATCTGCTTGCCGTATACGAAAAGTGGGATTCTGAAAATCCATACGATCTCGGATCGGGCTGGGGCGGCGAACCGTGGTCACAGAAAGAGATGCCGCTCACCGATGATATCGCTTCCGCTGCCGCGAAAAAAAGCGTGACGGCTGTAGTTGTAATAGGCAGGACCGCGGGCGAAGAGCAGGACAACAAGCTTGAAAAGGGCTCGTATTATCTCACGGATACCGAAACGGAGATGCTGCGTACAGCGCGCAGGTATTTCAAAAAAATGGTCGTGCTGCTGAATATAGGAGGTATAATCGACCTGTCTTTCCTTGACAGTGCGGATACATCTCCCGATGCTCTTATGATAGTATGGCAGGGAGGTATGACAGGCGGGACCGGAACAGCCCGTGTCCTCACGGGTGAAGTATCTCCGAGCGGAAAACTGCCTGATACCATAGCATATAAGGTCTCCGATCATGCCGCGGACAGGAATTTCGGCGACAGGGACAAATGTGTATATGCAGAGGATATTTATGTAGGCTATCGCTATTTCGAGACTTTCGCAAAGGAAAAGGTGCGCTATCCGTTCGGTTTCGGTATGTCATATACTGATTTTTCTCTTGTATGTGACAGAGCTTCTCTTAATGACAAGAATATAGAGATAGTCGTTACAGTCAGGAATGCCGGAAACAGATACAGCGGAAAACAGGTAGTACAGATCTACTGTGAGCCTCCGCAGGGTGAACTGGGAAAACCCGCGCGTATCCTGTGCGCGTTCGGCAAGACCGCAGCTCTCGCGCCGGGTGAGCGTCAGACTCTTGAGCTGCATATAAATAAAGACTCGCTTCGTTCATACGATGATTCGGGCAGGAGCGGCTTCAAGGACTGCTTTGTCGTTGAAGCCGGCGAGTACAATTTTTATGTCGGTTCCGATGTCCGTTCGGCCCAGAAGTGCTTTACGATGACTGTTGATGAAACGTACTGTCCCGGTACGATGCATCTTCATGAGAATTGTAAACAGATGCTTGCCCCGCATACGGCGTTTGACAGGATCATACCGATAAAGACAGAGAACGGCTATACGGAGGGCAGCGAGCCTGTTCCGCTGAATGAGATAGACACAGACAGTATCATAGCGGAAAACCTGCCTCCGGAGATACCGCAGACAGGCGATAAGGGCATAAAGCTCACCGATGTGAAGAACGGGAAGAACTCAATGGACGAGTTCATAGCGCAGCTTTCCGACGATGATCTTGCCTGCATAATACGCGGTGAGGGCATGGGAAGCCCGAAGGTAACGCCCGGAACGACTTCCGCTTTTGCAGGTGTGTCGAAGCGCCTTATTGACTTCGGCATACCGAGCTGCTGTACTTCGGACGGTCCTTCGGGAATGAGGCTTGACTGCGGAACAAAGGCGTTCAGTCTCCCGAACGGGACTATGATCGCTTCGACATTCAACACAGAGCTTGTTTATGAGCTGTTCTCTCTCGCCGGTCTTGAAATAGCCGCCAATAAAGTGGATTGTCTGCTTGGCCCCGGAATGAATATACACCGCCACCCGCTGAACGGACGAAATTTTGAATATTTCTCGGAAGACCCGCTGCTCTGCGGCCTGATCGCAGCCGCGGAACTGAAAGGATTGCAAACTGCCGGTGTTACGGGAACAATAAAGCATTTCTGCGCCAACAATCAGGAATACAACCGTCATTTCCTCGATTCTGTAGTATCCGAGAGAGCGCTTCGCGAGATATACCTCGAAGGCTTCCGTATAGCCGTTCAGAAAGGCGGCGCTAAAACGATAATGACGACATACGGTTCGCTGAACGGCGTATGGACAGCAGGCAACTATGAGCTGAATACCATGCTCCTGCGCGGTGACTGGCATTTCACCGGCATGACTATGACCGACTGGTGGGCCAATATCAACCGCAGGGGTCAGAAGCCCGATAAGAGGGACTTCGCCATAATGGCGAGAGCGCAGAATGATACCTATATGGTATGCGCGGACGGAGAAGACCACGACGACAATACGCTTGAGAAGCTGAAAAACGGCGGCCTGACCAGAGCCGAGCTCCAGCGGAACGCTAAGAATATCCTGAATTTCGCGATGAATACTCGCGCTATGGACAGACTTCTCGGCTGTGAAGAAAAGGTAGAGATAATCAATCGTCCTGCCGAAGAGAATGTACAGCTCGGCGAAAATGTCAATGTATACAGCTTTGACGGTGATATCACAATCCCGCTCGATCATGTCGCGGCGGAAAAGGGATCGAGCTATGTGTTTGTGCTTGACCTGAAACGTTACGGAGACTATGAAGTAACTATCACAGCAAGCTCCGATGCCGGTGAGCTCGCGCAGATACCGCTGACGCTGTTCACGCTCGGGACAGCCTGCGGCAATTTCACATGGAACGGAACGAACGGGGAATATGTTCCGATAACAAGAAAGACCCCGTTGTTTTCACGTTTCAGCACGGTAAGAATGTATTTTGCGCAGAGCGGTCTGAAACTAAAAGATATAAGATTCAGACTTGTGAGAGAAGGGAAGACCTTTATTGACGGCTGAGATAAAACTTCCGGCACACGGGATCGCGGCAGGCGGCATAGTCCGTAACGGAAGAGGCGAGATACTGCTCGTGAAAAACGAGCTCCGGGGCTGGGAATTCCCGGGTGGCTTTATTGAAAAGGGTGAGAATATCATCGACGGAGTCGCCCGCGAGATACGCGAGGAATCGGGTATAGAGGCGCAGGTGTGCGAGCTGTTCTGCATTTCGTCGGACGTATGCTCATATCCCGGTTACAACGGTGTGAAGACCATTCCGCCGAAGGTGATATTTGATTTTATCTGCGAATACCGCTCCGGCGAACCTATGCCAACGGACGAGAGCTTAGAGACGCGTTTTGTCTCAGAGAACGATGTCCTTTCAATGATGACGCGCCCCGTTATCATCGAACGTTTCAGGGCGTATCTGAACTATAGCGGCAGACCGACGTATATGTCCTACAGATCCCGCCCCGAATTTATAAAGTATTTTCAGCAGACTATATGAAAAAAGCTCCGGAATTTCCGGAGCTTTTTTATCAGAGAAGTGATTTGGGATCGTATTTAGGTTTTACATATACCTTGTCGGGTTTATCGGTGACTTCTTCCTTGAATACGGTCTGCCATTCCTCGGCAGAGAAGTCCTCGATAGTGCAGGTAATGTAATGATCGCTCATTCCGAGTGACTGCGCAAGAGCGTTTTTTACGGCCTCCGCAGCTTTTTTCTTCTGTTCCTCGCTTCTTCCTGCGAGCATTTTGATACCGATGTGGGGCATAATGCTATCCTCCTGTTGTTATATTTTTCTGAATACTCTTGACGAATGTGCTTCCACGGGAACGCCCTGTGAAAGATTGAATTTTTCGCCCGAGAGTATGTCTTCAAATTCTCCGCCGATGCCGACATTGAATGTATGAGCTTCACCCGCGTTTATCATAGAGATCACGATATCGCCGTTGTACTCGCGTTTGAACGCATAATCGTGATTGTGGAGCTCGAGCTGCTTATAATCTCCGAGAGCCAGTGCTTCGCTTTCGGTGCGGAATTTCGCCAGCTTTGCGATATGACGTGTAAGGTCTGTGTCCTCGGACTTTACGAACTTCACGCGGAGCGCGTCGTCGCCGTTTTTCTTGTCGCCTTCCCAGCCGTACTCGCTGCCATAGTATACAGCAGGAGCTCCGGGCATTGTAAAGAGAAGGGTGTATATGGGGTCAAGATGTTCCTTGTTTTTCAGCATTGTCGCTATCCTGCTGACATCATGGTTGTCAACGAAGGAATAGAGAAGCTTGCCTCTGTACAGACACCAGCTGTCCTTACCGAACTGTCTGTTGAGCGAGTGGGCTATCTCGAACATATTCATATCATTGAAGCTCGAATACAGTCCCTTATAACACTCATAGTTGGTCACGCTGTCGAGCATATCGGGATTCATCCAGCGGTTATAGTCGCCGTGAAGCGTCTCGCCCATGAGCCAGAAGTCGTTCCTGAGCCATTTGCAGTGACCGTGCAGCTCCTTGAGGAAATTGAGGTCGAGGCAGTAAGCCACATCAAGGCGCAGGCCGTCTATACCGAACTCCTGTGACCAGCCTGTAATGCAGTCCTTTATGTATTGCTTCACATCGCCGTTATAGAGGTTGAGCTTGACGAGTTCATAGTGGCCTTCCCAGCCTTCATACCAGAAATTGTCGTCATAGGGCGATCTTCCGTCGCGAAGGTGGAACCAGTCCTTATACTTACTCTCCCAGCGGTTTGCGCGGACGTCTTTGAAAGCCCAGAATTCCCTGCCGACGTGATTGAAAACTCCGTCGATAATAACACGTATGCCGTTCTTGTGAAGAGCATCACAGACCTTCTTGAAATCGGCGTTGGTACCGAGTCTTCTGTCGATCTTGGTGTAATCCGCGGTATCATAGCCGTGTCTTGTGGACTCGAATACAGGCCCGAAATATACGGCGTTGAACCCGAGGCTCTTTATGCGCGGGATATCATCAAGCACCGACAGTATGCGGCTTACCGGTTCGCTCGTGAAGTCGTTCGGCTCAAGTGCGCCGCAGTAGCCGAGAGGGTAGATGTGATAAAATGAAGATTTTTCATACCATTCCATATTAAAGTCTCCGTTTCTGCCTTAATGGTATTATTATATCACATTTTGTCTATTTTGTCATCAGTTTTTTTAAAAATTATAAAAAAATTGTAAAAATAATAAACTCGTTCGGTTCTCCTATATGTTTAATATGCGATAAAGTTAGTTGTTGCTAACGCTATTTTGCTGTATAAAGTACACAAAAACGAAGTCTAAAATTGTCTATTATGAGCAGTAGCTTTTTTGCCCGTTTTGTGCTATAATATTTTTTGTATATATGTGGTGTGTTTCACATATGCGAGGACGCTGTGCGGCGATCCAATAAAAGGAGGTTCTATAAATGAGTTCCACACAAAAAGTAAAGGTTGCTTTTAATGGTACTGCCGAGCAGGAAAAGGCTCTCCGCAGTATGATTAACGAGCACAAGGGACAGGCTGGCGCGCTCATGCCTATCCTTCAGAAAGCACAGGAAATATACGGTTATCTGCCCATCGACGTGCAGA
>CAMVBT010000022.1 GCA_947165805.1 uncultured Clostridia bacterium | reverse complement strand
TTGTATTCCTGTATTTTGAGCAGATACTCGAGCCCCCCGACATTCATCTCCGCCACAAGGTCGCCCTTCTCGACGAAGTCGCCCGCGCGGACATACACATTCTTGATGCGGCCGGTATAGCCCGTGAAGTAGCACTCCTTCTCCGTCCTCGAGCGCACATAGCCGGTAAGGTTCACGGCGCTCTCTATGGTCTTGCTCCTCGCGGTGAAGGTCGAGTACGCCACCTCGTCGGGAGCTATGGTAGGCGGATCGAGCAGCTTTTCCTCATCGGGGAAGAAATAGCAGCCCGAAAGCATGGTGACCGCGGCGGTTATCGCCGCCGCGCCGCATAAAAGTCGTTTTTTTATCATATAAACCTCCGCACGCAGGGTGCTTGTGTTTTTCCCGCTGTAATCATTTACACTATATAATAACATAAAAACAGCGTTTTTTCAATAGCCTGTATTAAAAATTTTTGTCAGCCTGCTCAAAATTCAAAAAAGACCTTGAAATTTTCCTTAATATGTAGTATAATAGAATAGATTTTGAATTATTTCCGAAAAGAGGTTTTATATATGGGTCTCAACATCAATATTCCGGCCGCCGCGGAAGTGGACTGGGGGCTTGTGGGCTCAACGGTCGTCACGGGTCTTGTCGTGGTATTCCTTATCCTCGCGATACTCGTGCTGTTCCTTGTCCTGTTCGGCGCGGTATTCAAAGGTATCAACAACGCGGGCGCGAAAAAAGCACAGCTGAAACAGGCCACGGCTCAGCATGCTGCCGCCGTGCGCGCTCCGGGAGTCCACACTCAGGCAGCTCCCGCGGACGATGACGACTACATAGAAGAGGACGATGACGAGATAATCGCCGTTATCGCCGCCGCAATAGCCGCTTACGGCGCAGCGGAAGGAAAGCAGTACCGCATAGCGAGCATCAGACGCCCGCGCTCCGCGCGTTCGGGCTGGAGCAGCGCGGGCATAGCCGACAATATGCGCGGCTTCAATAACTGAGAGAGGGGGAAACGACCGTGATAGAAACATTCGTCGAAACGATACAGAACTTGTGGAATCAGTCCGCGTTCTGCAATATCACTCTTGAACAAGGCATAATGCTGCTGATCTCGTTCTTCCTCATGTATCTCGCGATAGTAAAGCAGTACGAGCCCATGCTGATGCTCCCGATAGCTTTCGGTATGGCGCTGACCAATCTTCCCGGCGCGGGTCTCTTCCACCCCGAATACTTCATGACGACCAGTATCCCGTATGCCGAAGTGCTCCATGACGGCGGCATTCTCGATGTGCTGTACCTCGGAGTCAAGTGCGGCATCTTCCCGCCGCTGATCTTCCTCGGCATCGGCTGTATGACCGACTTCGGCCCCCTCATCGCGAACCCGAAGAGCTTCTTCCTCGGAGCCGCGGCACAGGGCGGTATATTCTTCACATTCCTCGGAGCCTGCGCGCTCTCCGCTACCGGCATAGTTGACTTCTCCCTCGCGGACGCGGCGTCTATCGGTATCATCGGCGGCGCCGACGGCCCCACGGCAATATGGCTCACCTCAAAGCTCGCGCCCGAGCTCCTCGGCTCGATAGCCGTCGCGGCTTATTCCTACATGGCGCTCGTCCCCGTTATTCAGCCTCCGATAATGAAGGCTCTCACAACGAAAAAAGAGCGCAAGATCAAAATGGGGATGCTCCGCAGCGTTTCCAAGACCGAAAAGATCATCTTCCCGATCGCCGTTACTGTCATCGTAGCGTTCATTATCCCCTCCGCGGCTCCGCTGGTAGGTATGCTGATGCTCGGTAACCTGTTCAAGGAGAGCGGCGTCGTTGACAGACTTGTCAAGACCGCTTCCAACGAGCTCATGAATATAATCGTAATTATGCTCGGCATCACAGTCGGCGCAACAGCTACCGCAGCAAACTTCCTCAGCATCAGAACGATACTCATAGTTGTGCTCGGACTTCTCGCCTTCTGCATAGGCACTGCCTGCGGCGTGCTTCTTGCGAAGCTGATGAACAAACTTACAGGCGGCAATCTCAACCCGCTCATCGGTTCCGCCGGAGTATCCGCCGTTCCTATGGCAGCCCGTGTTTCTCAGAAGGTCGGTCAGGAAGAAGACCCCTCGAACTTCCTCCTCATGCACGCTATGGGCCCCAACGTCGCAGGCGTTATCGGTTCCGCCGTCGCAGCAGGCGCCCTTATGGCAATCTTCGGTTGATCGCTCTGCTCTTTCTCCCGGGGGAGGAAGAAGGCGAGGAAGGAAGAAAACCCCTTTCCGCGAGGGAAAGTGGTTTTCTCCCTCCCCCGCCTCCTCCCTCCCCCGGACCCCCTCTCTCCTCCACCCTCTCTCTCTTTCCGTAAAGGCGAACCGCTTCGCCTTGCAGACTCGATAATGAGTACGCCTTTTGAGGGTAAAGGAAACATAAACTATAAAAATAACTGCTCCTTTCAGCATCGAAAGGAGCAGTTATTTTCATATACAGATAAAGTAACAGACTGCGCCGCCGCGGGCTCAAATGCGGGGAGACAGCTCCCCGTCCGCCGGATCGACAAGTATCGTCTTGTTGTTTGTGAATATCACCATTCCGGGTCTCGCGCCGTTGGGCTTCTTCACAAACCGCACGAGCGTGTAGTCAACCGGTATCTTGGTGCCGTTCCTGCCCTTGGAGTTGGCCGCAGCGAGCCGAGCTGCCTCAACTATCGTGCTGTCGGGGATCTCGGCGCCCTCGGAGCGTATGATGACGTGTGAGCCGGGTATGTTCTGCGTGTGCAGCCACATATCCTCCGGACGCGCGGTTTTGAGCGTGAGCCTGTCGTTCTGGAGATTGTTGCGGCCGACAAGTATCTCAAACCCGTCCGACGAACGGTATTTCAGCGGTGGCAGGGCTTTCGGCGCTTTAGCGCCCTTGTCCGCCTTAGACGGACGGATATAGCCCGTTTCTATCAGCTCGAGCCTTATCTCCGCGAGAGCAGCCTCGCTGCCCGCGCCGCTCCCGACACGGCTTGCCGCGTCAAACACGCTGTCGATGTATTCAAGTTCCTTCTCGCCCTGCGCGATGAACTTTGTCAGCATCTTCTCGGCGGTGTCAAGCTTCTTGTACTCGGAATAGAGCTTCTGCGCGTTCTGTGACGGCGTGAGCCGCACGTCCAGCTTTATAGTGACCTCGCCGCCGTTGACGTAATCCTCGGCTGTGAGCTCGCTCATGCCTTTTTCGCAGCGGTACAGATTGGCGCTGAGTATGTCGCCCCTGAGCCGGTAGCTGTCCTTGTCCGCGCAGTCCCGGAGCTCCTGACGCTGTATCTCCAGCTTTCGGGAAATACGCTCGTATATGTTCATTATGGTTTTCAGCAGGTCGTCCGAGCGCTGCTTGACGCGGTTCGCCGTGGCGCGCTCTCCGAAGAAGCGGTCGAGAAGAGCCGAGGGGCTTTCAAAGCGGGTCTCGGTCATCTCTGCGCCGTACTGCTCCACGGGAACGAAGCAGAAGTCCTTCGGCTTGCCGCTTTTCTCGCTGACCATGGTGCAGCCGTCATAGGCGTCGATATGAGCCGCGCTCCTGCGCAGGAAGAATATCAGCTTTTCGAGCCTGTCCTTATCCAGATCGTCCGCCAAAGCGTCGGTATCTCTCGCGGCGCTGTAAGCGCACTCCCTCGCGAATATCGGAGAGATGCCCTCGAAAATGCTCATCAGCGCCTTCGCGAGTCTCTGCCCCTTCATCGGCTCCAGAAGCTCCCCGAGCGCGCTAAGGTCACATTCCGTCAGCTTCAGTCTGTCCTCGCGCGGCGGCAGCTCGTAGACCACATTCGGCAGCACCCTGCGCACCGAGGAGATATCGTCGGTCACGCGCTTCACGCTGTCGATGACGCGCCATACGCCGTCACGCTTCGTCATCAGTATTATATTGCTGTACTTGCCCATTATCTCGGCGGCCACGCGGTTCTCGCACATATCGCCGATCTCGTTGACGCACTCGAAGTCGAAATTTATGATGCGTTCGAGCCCGTCCTGCGATATGCCCGTGAGCTTTCCCGCGCCGAGGGCTTTTCGCATGAGCATACAGAACATCGGCGGCTGCTTGGGGTTCTCGGGAGTCTCCGAGGTCAGGCAGACCCGCGCCGACATCGTGTCCGCGGAGAACAGCACCTTCTCTGCTCCTCCGAATGTCCGGAGCGTTATTATTATCTCATCCCGCGAAGGCTGGTGTATCTTGTCCACCCGCGCTCCGACAAGTTTTTTCTCAAGCATCTCCCGCACCACACAGTGCAGGAACGCGCCGTCGAGCGACATGATACTCCTCCTTCCGCGGTATTGTCAGGCGGTTCAGATATACTTTGCCACCTCTGCGTTTGCCTCGGGCTCGAATATCTCCGCCTCCGGGAACTTCGCCGCAAGCTTCTGTATCAGCTTGGAAACTATGATATTCTCGGTAGCGTAGTGCCCCGCGTCTATGACGGTAACGCCCGCGTTGTACGCATCAACGAAGCCGTGATGTTTCACATCACCGGTTATTATGGCATCTATGCCCATATCCATGCAGCGGTATACCTCGTCGTTGCCTGCTCCGCCGCACACCGCGACGCTCTTTATGCTCCTGCCGCCGTCGCAGTATTTAATGCCCTTGCTGGAGAACGCTTTCTTCGCGGTCTCGGCAAGGCCTTCCGCGCTGATCTCAAAGTCGAGATAAGCGATACGGCCGTAGCCTATGTTCTTGTCAGGGTATATCTGGTGCAGCACGGGCGAGTTCTTCGGGTCGCCGAAGCCCATGAGCTCATACATCACGTCGCTGATACCGCCTCTCGCCATATCCAGCGGAGTATGGTCACAGACCGCGGAGATGTCCGCTCTTATCAGCCTGTAAACGGGGCTGTTCGCGTTCAGCGCGCGTATCTTGTGGAATATGACCGGGTGATGCGAAACTATGAGCTGTGCGCCGACACGTTCACACTCGTCAACTATGTCGTTCGTTATGTCGAGGCACACCGCTATGCGGTAGACCTCGGTATCACGGCTGCCGATAAGCAGCCCGGAGTTGTCAAAGCTGTCCTGTGTCCTGAACGGAGCCACAGTATTGAGGTAATCGTAAACTTCACCGACTGTCATTGATGTTCCTCCCTTATTATGTCCAGCAGCGCGGGATCGCCGTGCGCGAGCTTCCGCAGCTGCGAATTGACCTTGGCGATATAACGAGGGTCGGCGTTCCTGCCGAAATAGGCGAATTCGTCGTCTATTGCGTGCTTTTCGCCCGTGTATCCGGCGAGCATCACCGTATATGCCTTGCCGCCGCTGTACGCGCCGTTTTCAAGCATTATCCCGAAGCCCGCGGAGTACAGGAAGCGCCGCAGCACCTCCGCCTTTGTCATCGGCTGGAGAATGAAGCGCGTGTCCGCGGTCACGAAGGAGCAGCCCGCGATTATCTCCGCGATCAGCTCGCCGCCCATGCCCGCTACGATGATGTCGTCGCAGGGCGGGACGTTTTTCAGCCCGTCGGAGAGCACAAGGCTTATCCTGTCGCCGAAGCCGTACTTCTCAACGTTCGCGCGGGCTGCGGCAAGCGGGCCCTCGTTGATGTCCGAGGCTATGATATGCTCGGCGCCGAGCTCGCACAGGCGGCACGGAAGCAGCGCGTGATCCGTGCCCACATCGCATATCCGCCTGTCCGTGCGGACGAGCGCCGCTATCGCGGAAAGCCTGTCGTCAAGCCTTATCACTTATGCCAGAGCCTTGTTGAGGTTCGCTATGAGCTCGTCCACGTCCGTGCCGTGCACCATGCAGGCTTCCTCAACGGTCTCGCCGAGCGATGCCGGGCATCCGAGGCAGTGCATTCCCATTTCAAAGAAGAAGGGAGCTGCGGCTTCCGCGTTTTCCTGGAGTATCTCGCCTATGAGTGTGTCCTTTGTTACTGTCATTTTATTATTCCTCCGTGTTGATAGTCATTCACAGCCGGCCGGGAGGCAGGGTTCTTCCGGCTTCCGCGGTCAACTATTATAATTGTACAGATATTATATTATAGCATTTTTCGCCGTAATAGTCAAGAAGATTTGAAAAAATGCGTTTTGCTCCGCCTCGTTGTGCAAAATGGCTAAAAATTTATATGATATTTCTACACTTGTACTTGTTTATAAACAAAAAAAGTATAGATTTTTTTGAAAAAATAGTGTATAATAGAATTCAGCGATTTATCGTGACCTATCCCGCGTGCTTCAGAATACGCGGAGAAATAAATCAGGGGGATACATAATGAAAACCTACAAATGCAAAAACATCCGTAATATCGTACTTGCCGGACACGGTGCAAGCGGAAAGACATCTCTCGCAGAGGCTATGATGTTCGTCTCCGGAGGCATCGACAGACAGGGAAAGATCGCTGACGGAAACACCGTATGCGACTACGACCCCGACGAGATCAAGAGAAAGGTATCGCTCAACACCTCCATTGCCTACGCGGAATGGAAGGACGTTAAAATAAATATCGTTGACACTCCCGGTCAGTTCGACTTCATAGGCGGTATGTATGAGGGTATCAGAGCCGCAGAGACCGTTGCTATCACGCTTTCAGCGAAGGACGGCGTCCAGGTCGGCACCATCAAGGCATACAGAGAAGCCAAGAAACAGGGCAAGGCTACCATGTTCGTAGTCACAAAGCTCGACGAAGAAAACTCCAGCTTCTACCGCGTACTCGAAGAGCTCAAGGAAAAGTTCGGCCCGTCGGTATGCCCGATAGTCGTTCCTTTCGATAAGTTCGGCAAGGTGGAAAGCTACATCAACCTGCTTGAAATGAAGGCTTACACTTACGAAAAGGGCAAGGCGACGGAAGTCGAAGTGCCTGCCTCCGAGAACCGCATCAAGGGTCTGCGCGCCGCTATGGCGGAAGCTATCGCCGAGACAGATGAAGAACTCATGATGAGATTTTTCGAGAACGAGGGCGAGGACTTCACCGAGGCCGAGATCATCAAGGGTCTCCACGACGGCGTGGATCAGGGCATAATCACCCCCGTGATATGCTGCTCAGCCGAAAAGCTCGAGGGCATCGACAAGCTGCTCGATACAATGATCTATATGTGCCCGTCTCCCGACGAGCGCAAGGACGAGATCGTTGACTACAACGAGGAAATGCCTCTGGCGGCATTCGTGTTCAAGACACTCGCCGACCCGTTCGTAGGCAAGCTGAGCTTCGTCAAGATCGTCGCCGGCGTCCTCACCGCCAAGGTGGATATGGTGGACGCAAGAACGGGCGAAAACGAAAAGTTCGGCAAGATGCTCGCGCTCAAGGGCAAGAAGCAGGAAGAAATGATAGAAGCCTACGCCGGCGATATCGTAGCTCTCACAAAGCTCGACGACGCGAACACCGGCGATACGCTCTGCGACTCCTCCAACGTGTTCTCCCTCGCTCCGATCGAATTCCCCGTTCCCTGCTACTTCAAGGCTGTATCGGCCAAGGACAAGAACGACGAGGGCAAGATCAGCGCGGCTATCAGACGTCTGCTTGAAGAAGACCACACCCTCAGCTATGAGCATAACCACGAGACTCACCAGCGTATCCTCGGCGGTCTCGGCGAACAGCATATCGACGCGGCAGTTGCCAAGCTCAAGAACAAGTTCGGCGTTGACGTAATGCTCAGCGACCCGACTATCGCTTACCGCGAGGCTATCCGCAAGAAGGTATCCGTTGAAGGCAAGCACAAGAAGCAGTCCGGCGGCCACGGCCAGTACGGTCACGTTAAAATGGAATTCGAGCCCCACGACGGCGAAGAGCTCATATTTGAAGAGCGCGTATTCGGCGGCAGCGTGCCGAAGAACTTCTTCCCGGCGGTTGAAAAGGGTCTCCAGGAGAGCATCGTTCACGGCGTTCTCGCGGGATATCCCGTTGTACGCCTGAAGGCTACACTGTTCGACGGCTCCTACCACCCGGTAGACAGCTCGGAGCAGGCGTTCAAAATGGCTGCTCACCTCGCGTACAAGGCGGGTCTCGCACAGGCTTCTCCGTGTCTGCTTGAACCGATCGAGCTGATGAAGTTCACCGTTCCGGACGACAACACCGGTGACATCATGGGTATCGTTAATAAGCGCCGCGGTGCCGTTCTCGGCATGAACCCCGTAGGCGACGGTCTCACGGAAGTAGATGCCGAGCTTCCTATGGCGGAAACAGGCGATCTCGCTATGGTGATCCGCCAGATGACAAAGGGCATGGGCTGGTTCACAATGGAATTCGCGCGCTATGAGCAACTCCCGTCCAACCTCGAAGCCGATGTTATCGCAAACGCTCCGAAGTACAGCGAGATCGAAGGCTGATCCCGTCTTTCTCATAACAGAACGACAATAAAGTCAGTGCCGTCAAAGCATAACGCTTTGACGGCACTTTTGCACAAAAGTGTAACACAAAATCGACCTTTGGATTTTCATATTGTACAAAATCCCCCGGATAAGTTTATTCAAATTTACTATTGCAATAAATTGGAAGCAGTGCTATAATGATAAAAGTGATAGGAATAATCACTTCTCCGAAATTGCATCATTTCATTTTTTTCATAACTTATCTCCTTTATTTTTTCGCCCCGTATGCCTCCCGGCATACGGGGACTTTTTTGGCGCGGCGGCGAGCCGCCGCTCCCAATCCGTATGTTACTTTTCATTAACGGACAGGTCATCTGCCTCGCAGCCGTCAGTTTCTTCTTTTATAGCAGTTCTCGGTTGTTATTTTCATCAGATCAACAGCAGTTCCCGATCGTTATTTTCATCAGATATGCCGCCGAGGACAGAAAGAAGCAGGACATTACCGCGGAAATGATCGGCAGAAATGAAAACAATGTAATTACATACTGTAAAAATACCAAAAAACTATGCCTGTACGGCGAATTAATTGGTAAAAAATTTATTAAAAGTATTGATTTTTTCTTGCACAAGTGATATAATATTTATAAGTAAATTCATTTGTTCGGCTTTTACACGGCATTGACACTAAAGCAGAACAGGTCGGAGGATAAATATGAAAGACGATCTCAAACAGCTCCTTTTCGCATTCGATTACGCACTGATACCGCCCGGACATAAGGACGAGGCCTTAAAGGCACTGAAAAGCTTTATGAATACCGTGAAAAAGACAGGCAAGGAAATAAGAGTCTCCGCTATCTCGTTCAACGAGGGCGAAGAGATCAAAATAGTGAACCAGCCTATCGAGAAAATAAAGCTGCCCCAGCTCGCGGCAGGCGCCAAAGCAAAAGGCGCGTGCTCCATGCTCGACAAGACCTCGAAGCTCATGGACGATATAGGGCTGCGCCTTACCGATACCCCCGAGGAAGAACGCCCCTCTAAAATAATCCTCACCATAATGGTATTCGGACGCGACAACGCCAGCAAGCACTGCACATACGAACGTCTCCGCGATATGATAGCTCATCAGAGAGATGTATACAGCTGGAAATTCTTCCTTATAACAGACTTTTCGATCAATATGGAAAAACTCGGTATAGCCGAGGACGACACCATAATGATAAAGCATACGAACGGCGATTGGTTCAGAAAACCGTTCGAGGAGCTTTCCGAAAAGATCGTCGAGCTCTTGTAAGCAGCCCGGCACCGTGCTGTAACCAGACTGCACGGTGCCGTATTTTGTAATGCCACGATGAAAGGCGGTGATGACAAATGGATAAGAAGATCGACAAAATAAAAGACAGCCTTGTTTCCGCCGAACATATGTTTGTCGGTATTTTCGCATTTGTCGCCATAGCCGCTGCGATCCTCATGCTGCTGTATGTACCGTCCGTGTCTAAATTCATAGGCGGCTACGCGAGAGATACCGTTGTCAACGCCAACGAAAGCAACGCGAATATCAGCGAGGAATACTTCAAGCGCAATATGGCTGTGCTCCGCGCCGGAGCAGGCGAGATATACAGCATCGACGTCACCGACAGAAAAGCCGTTCTGGAGATGTGCGCGAGGATATCCGACAACAGCGATTTCAGACATATCGGTTTCACCACGCCCGACGGCATCACCACAAGCAGCTTCGGCGGCACGATGAATACCTCCGACCGAGTGTTCATACGCGAGGGTCTCGCGGGACAGAAGACGATGTATTCGCATACAGCCTGCGATTTCGACGGGCAGATAATGGACGTATATTCTTACCCCGTCAGAAATGTCTCCGGCGAAGTCTTAGGCGTGCTCACGGGCGATAAGCGCCCGCTGCAGCTGTCTTCCCTCAAGCTCACCGATATCGGCGGCAGCAGGAATTACGGCTTCATCGTCGACAACAGCGGAAAAGTCCTGTATGCAGCGGACAGCAGCGAAGCTGTGCTCAGAGAGGGCAGCAACATATACGACATCATAAACCCCGACTCCTCCTCCGGCAAGGAGATCGAATATGTGCTCAACAGCGTGACCGATACCGTGATAAAAAATATCACGATAAAGGGCGTTGAATGTTTCGCGGCATTCACCCCGATCAAGGACGGCTCATGGACATTCGTATCCATAATACCCGTTGAGACGGTGACCCGTCCGTTCAATATGCTGACCATATTCTCCATAGCCTCCGTCGGCATTATGGCGATACTGCTCATCGTATGCTCAATGCTCATGGCTATGCGCGTGCATCATATTTCCGAGGAAATCAGCGACGCGGTAGATTCCAGCCTCAGACAGATGTACGTCGATCCGCTCACCGGGCATGATACCGTGGTGAAATTCAGGGAGAATTACGCCGCCGCAATGAAGGATACCGCCACCGGCCACGCAATGATATCCCTCGATGTGGACAGGTTCAAGGCCGTAAACGATATGCTCGGCTTCGAGGGCGGCAACGAGATGATCAGACAGCTCGCCGCCGTCATAAAACGCGATATAGGAAAGAATGATTTCTTTACCCGCAGCGTCGGCGATCAGTTCTACATCTTCGCGCATTATTCTGACAATGACGAGCTCGTCTCACTGTCGGAGCGCATAATAACCGATGCCGAATATATCACCGACGAGATTAAGCTGTCACTGTCCATAGGCATATACAAGATAGACGAACCGACCATAAAGTCCCGTGTCGCGGCCGACAGGGCGGATATGGCGAGAGAATCGATAAAGGGCAGGAAAGAGAGCCGCTATGTGTTCTTCGACAGCTCAATGCTCCAGAAGATACGCCGCGAGAAGCGTATCGAGGACATCATGGAGGACGCGCTCGCACTGGGCGAATTCATCGTGTACCTGCAGCCGAAGTTCGGGCTCGGGGAGGAAAACTCCGTGGTCGGCGCCGAGGCTCTGGTGCGCTGGAAACATGACGGAAAGCTGATACCGCCCGGAGAGTTCATTCCGCTGTTCGAGAAAAACGGCTTCGTCAACAAGATAGACTACTATATGTTCGAGGAAGTCTGCAAGCTCCAGAAAAAATACATCACTATGGGCTATGAGCCGAAAGTGATCTCGGTCAATATGTCGAGAACGCATATCCACCACCCCGGGTTCGTCGATGAGCTCGCGGCGATGTGCGAGAAATACGAAATACCGACGAAATACTTCGAGATCGAGATAACCGAGAGTGCCGC
Organism: uncultured Clostridia bacterium; assembly: GCA_947165805.1. Lineage (GTDB taxonomy): Bacteria > Bacillota > Clostridia > Oscillospirales > Ruminococcaceae > Ruminiclostridium_E. The sequence continues at coordinate 4,273 of CAMVBT010000022.1, read as the reverse complement.
CTATGAGGATATAGATATACTGCGGGATATTTTCAGGGAAATAAAGAACAAGGGCTTCCATGTTTCGATAGACGACTTCGGAACGGGCTATTCGTCGCTGAATATGCTTAAAGACCTGCCGGTCGATGTGCTGAAGATCGACCGCTCGTTCCTCACCGAGAACGCCGACGAGCACGAAAGCGCGAGCATCATAATCGGCTGTGTGGTATCTCTCGCGGCAGCGCTCGAGATACGCACGATATGTGAGGGCATAGAGACAAAAGAACAGGCTGTGCTTCTTACGAAGCTCGGCTGCAATATGGCGCAGGGCTTCTTCTTCGCGAGACCGATGCCTGTCGCCGACTACGAAAAGCTTACTTACGGAATATGAGGTGAGTCTGATTGAACGATGACGATATTGTCCAGAGGATCGTCGATATTACCGACGGAGCCGCCGAGTCGCTGTTCCTCGCGCTGAAATACTGTTACCTTGTATCGGACGCCGATTTCTACAACATCAATGTCAAGGATATATTCAGGATCGGGCTCAGCGACATAACCAGACCCGACAGCTTCCGCTGTCTCGGGCTCTCGCCGGAGCGCGGCAATATAGGCGAGATGAACGGCGAGAATTTCGCGCAGGTGCAGGAGATAATCAGGTACAGCTTCGCGGTGAGACTGCCGTTCGCGCGGCGCGACGCTCCCGACAGCAACGTGAAGGAAAATCAGATCAAGCTGGCTTATGAGCTGCTCGGCGAATACGGCTTCGCCAATCCCGAGGGGCTCGTGCCGCTGACCTTCAAGTCCGCGGTCTGGCTGGCAAAGACCAGGAAGCCCGAGCCTCAGTACGACACCGAGTGGTTCCGGAGCTGGGTCTATACATACGGCGTTGAGCTGTCCGCGATAAACAACCGCAATATGTTCCTGCTCGGCTGCGCGGACGCGCTTTTCCCGCTGTACTACTCGGCACTGAAGGAAAAGCTCATCAACGAATTGAACGGAACGGAGATCGTATGAGAAGAAGAACGGGTGTGTTTTTTACGCAGTCCTTGCGACTGCGGTATTTATTGCGTCGGGCTGCTCAGGCGGCAGCGCCGCGGAAACAGCGGCATCGACAACTGCGGCGGTCGTGGCGACAAAGACAACTGCCGCCGAAACATCAACGGTGACAGAGCAGACCGTATCCGTCACCGAAGAAAATGAAAGGAAGCCGAATACTGTGAGAACAGCCGAAGAGCTTGCGGGTAAAAAAGTCATAGCCCTGACATTTGACGACGGCCCGAACACGGGCGTGACCAACGAGATACTCGATGTTGTCGAGGAATACGGCATAAAAGCCTCATTCTTTGTGATAGGGCAGAACATAAACGACGAAACGGCGACGGCGATGCAGCGCGCGCACTCGCTGGGCTGCGAGATCAACAGCCACAGCTTCACGCACAGCGATATGACTAAGCTGAGCGCGGACGAGATAAAGGACGAAATGGACAGGACGGCGGAGCTGATATACAATTATGTCGGCGAGCACCCGAAATTCTTCCGTCCGCCCTACATATCCGTGAGCCCGGAGCTTTACGCGGCGATAGACCTGCCGTTCATCTCGGGGATAGGCTGCAACGACTGGGAAGACAAGGTCAGCGTCGAGAAGCGCGTGAAGTTCCTGACGGAGAAGTGCACCGAGGGCGAGATCGTACTTCTGCACGACCAGCCGACCAACGAAAAGACCGCCGAGGCTGTGCGTCAGGCAGTGCCGAAGATGCTCGAGGACGGCTTCGAGTTCGTGACGCTCTCCGAGCTTTTCATTGCCAAGGGAATAACTCCCGCCGCCGACAGGGAGATAATATACAGCTACGCCACCGAAAGCGGCTGGAAATAAGTATGTAAACGTATTTTCAGTGAAATTTGTTTAAAATGTCAATTGACCTGGACAGTCTGTTATTATATAATATAGTGTGAGCGAGCAGCTCTGCTGCTCATTATTAAGGAGGATAAAATACTATGAAATTCAGAAAATTATTTGCAGGTATCGCCGCAGCGGCAGTTGCCGCTTCCGCAGTTGCAGCCACAGCAGGTGCAGAACTCATCGAAGTTGAAGATGTGAAGGACGAGAACGGTCTCCTTCTTTTCGACAGCTCCCCCACGAGCTGGATGCCCGTTGCTTACTCCAACGGTGAGCGCGACGCAAGCCAGAAGGCTGTTATCGACTACGGTGTAGACTGGTCCAAGGCACAGAGAGTTGAAGTAGTTTTCGTTGTTGACGATCAGAACCCCGAGTACTCCCGTGACGACTGGGACGGCAATTTCGGCGGCGGTATCGTTCTTTCCAGCCAGGCTGACGGCAACACCACACACAACTGGAACGCAAAGCAGTTCTGGGGCGTAATCGATGAAGACCTCGAGCTCGAGACTATCGACGAGAACAAGGATCTCCGTCTTGCAAAGGAAGGCGACTACACCTACAGACTCACAATGCCCATCGACGAAGACAACTTCGTAGTTGACAACGCACAGCTCGTTCAGATCTGCATTCAGGACTGGTCCGGCGTTACATTCTGGGCTATGAAGGTCAAGTCCATGGAAGTCAAGGATGAGAGCGGCAACATTATGATCTCCTGGGACGAAAACGGTAAGTGCAACCTCGCACCCGTAGGCGCAACAGCAGCTCCCGCTGAGGAAGCAACAGTAACAGCAGCTCCCGCTTCCGATGTTGCAGCAGCTGGCGATACAGCAGCAGCAACAACTTCTTCCAAGGGCTCGCCCGACACAGGCGTTGCCGATGTAGCAGCAGTTGCAGGCCTCGCAGTTCTCGCAGGCGGCGCACTCGTAATAGCTAAGAAGAGAAAGTAATTTCCCGATAATACAAAAAACGGAGCCGTGTGAACGGCTCCGTTTTTTTGTCGCTGCGCTCGAGCGGTCGCTTGCGCTGGAGTGGTCGCTTGCGCTCGAGTGGTCGCTTGCGCTCGAGCGGTCGCTTGCGCTTGAGTCGTCGCTGCGCTTGAGTGCCTCCGGCGGCCAGGTCTGTCGGTCAGCCCCTCTGCTGTGTTTAAGCGGAGCTTAAACACACCACCTCCCCGCTAACGGGGAGACCACCTTTTAAAAAAGGGCCGGCTCCTAAAACAAATCGCTTCGCCTTGCAGATCCGTTAAGTAGTCGCTTATACAGATAAGATGCTTGTCAATTATGACAGAAAATGTGGATCACTCTCATTTGTTCTGCGTTTTTTGTTGTCAGAAATATCAAAAATTGCGAAAAAATAAAAAATTCCTTGACAAACCGCATAAATAGCGCTATAATAACAATGATGAGCATATAATGCTAATTATGCGAAAATTAGTATATGCTGAAAAATAAGGAGGATAATTTCAATGAAATTAAGAAAGATCACAGCAGTCGCTGCTTCCGCTATCGCAGCTGCGGCTCTGGCAGTTTCCGCAAACGCTTCTCTCGTAGTTCCGGAAGGCGCCGCTAACGGCTGCGACTTCGGTACAGGCAACTGGATGGTAAGAGTTTACTGCCCCGATATGAACGTTGATTACGGCGTTGACTGGTCGCAGCTCGGCTCCTACTCCGTTACTATCAAGCCCATCGACACAGATTGGTGGGAAGGCGCAACAGGCGGCGCTATGTACGTTTCCTGCGGCCCGACTTCCGTTTGCCCCGCTGACCATAACTGGGTTTCCAGCGCTTACTGGGGAGTTGTTGACGAGGATCTCGAACTCGATACACAGGATACTTCCAACCCGATCCTTCTCGAGAAGGTAGGCGATTACCTCTACAAGGGTACTCTCAAGATAACAGACGATAACTGCGTATACGAAGAAGTTTACAGCGATCCCGGCGCTTATATCCAGATCGGCTTCCAGGAGTGGGGTCAGGATATGTCCGAGATCGAGGTCGTAAGCATGGAGTGCTATGATAAGTCCGGTAACCTCATGGCTACATTCGACGGCAAGGGCAACATCACTGTTGCTTCCACAGCTCCCATGAGAGCTGGTGCCGCTGCTGCCGCTGAGCCGGCTCCCGCTGCTGCTGAACCCGCTTCCGACGTTGCCGCTGCCGGTGACACCGCTGCTGCCGCTGCATCTTCCAAGGGCTCGCCCGACACAGGCGTTGCTGATGTTGCTGCTGTTGCAGGTATCGCAGTAGTTGCTGCAGGTGCGTTCATCGTATCCAAGAAGCAGAAGTAAGTTAACAACAGAGATCGCCCGTCACTCCGACGGGCGATTTTTTGTTTTATTCTATTTAATGTCTGCTCATCAACCGTGAAAAAGCTTCATAGCGCAGCTTGAAGACT
>CAMVBT010000021.1 GCA_947165805.1 uncultured Clostridia bacterium | reverse complement strand
GGGTGGATATGTGTGCCTCTCTGTCTGTAAAGAATGTTGCCGGCGAGTACGAACTGACCGTCCGCACGCTTTGCTCCGAGACGCTGAGCGTTGGAGTCTCTGCCGTTCTTTGTGGAGCCCATACCTTTTTTATGGGCGAAATACTGCATACTGATCTTTAACATTTCTATCTTCCTTTCATGTCTCGTACTGTTATCCTGATCTTGCCCTTGTAGTCCTCCGAGAGGAGAGTCAGGTGATTGTGGAATGATGCTATTATCTGTTTTGCCGCTATTGCCATTGCCGAATCGGGATCTTTCAGGACAAGCATTATCTTGTTGCCTTTTTCCTTTATATCGGCGGGCGCGTACAAAAAGTCGGTTATCGTATTCGCTGTCAGCATCAGAGCCGAGGAAACCGCGGCGCAGACTATATCTTTGCCGAACGGTCCTGCCCCTGCGTGACCCGATACCGAGAAGCCCACAAGACCTCCCTGATAGCGGAGAAACTCTGCTTCTATCATCGTTATGCGTTGATAGCTTCGATCTTGACCTTGCTGTACGGCTGTCTGTGACCCTTTGCTACTTTTTCACCCTTCTTGGGCTTGTAGGTGAATACGTTGATCTTCCTGCCCTTGCCGTTCTTGAGGAGGGTAGCCTTAACGCTTGCGCCCGATACATAGGGAGCGCCTGCTGTGATGCCTGCGTCACCGCCGATAAGGAGCACCTTGTCGAATGTGACCTCGCCCTCGTCGATGCCGAGCTTCTCTACGAAGATCTCATCGCCCTCTTTTACCTGATACTGCTTTCCGCCTGTTTCGATAATTGCGTACATTTTTATACCTCGTTTCACGATCTCGCTGTGCCGGGCGCTGTCAACTCTATGACAGACTTAAAAAGAGCCCTTCACAAGCGGCTAAATCATTTTACCATATAACCGCGCGTTTGTCAATACCTTTTGGATATTTTATTATAAGAAAGTCAAAGGCAATACCGCCCGTTATTTGTGCGGTATTGCCTGTTTGCTGTGATATTCAGTCGTTTGTGAACCACGAAGCCAGTGTTTCCGCGAAGGCTTTGCCCTCGGGCGTACCGGCCATTTCCGGGAACGGCGATACCAGAGCGCCGTATCTGTTCGCTCCGGCGGGTATCTGTACCGTTTCGGGAGACTCGCTGTATCCGAAGCGGACATCGGCGGACTCTCCCGTGAAGTTGTTCACGGCGTTCAGCCTGAACTCCGTGAGCCACAGGGTCAGCGTATCGGAGCCGGAGGAGTAGTTCTGCGCAGTACCGTCCGAGCACTCATATTCGAGTATGATATCTGCCTCGGAGGGAGTCGCGGCAAGCACGAATCCCGGCTTCACGCCCGAGAGGGAAAGCACTCTGTACACCTTTGAAGCGCGGTCGAGAAGCGAGCTTTTCGCGTCCTCATAGACCTTGCTGTCGAACCAGTCGGAGCTTCGCACGGCGCCGACATCGTAGGAATTATAGAAATACTTGCCTATCTTGTCCTTCTGTGAGGTTATCGTCTCGCTTTTGTCGATGAGGAGCACCCGCAGCTTGCCGCCCTTCTTTCGCGGAGTTATCTCGCCGCCGAAGCCTCCGGAAACATACTCATCGTATTCCTCCGGCAGCCACAGGAGCCCCGGCAGGGAAAGCGTGTTCCCCTCGGTGTACATCTTTTCTCTGAGGCTGTCGCCCAGCCCGTTCAGTACGGGCTTTATCACATCGTTATAATACGGCGCGTCAACGTCCGCGGAGGTCAGAGCGAAGCCGCAGTCGATGAACAGCTTCTTCTGCGGGGTCCCGGCGAAGTCATATACTGCGGAGACCGTGCGGCAGAGCTTCTCCCATTCCGTGCTCCTGCCGGTCTTTTCCAGAGCGTTCATGTATCTGACGTACAGTTCTTCAAAAGTCTCGCCCAGGTATTTGCCTGTTTTTGAAGCCACATTCAGATTTAAGAACATATCCTTCATGGACATATCGAGCGCCGGGTCTCTTTCCTCGGCGGTGGTCACCGCGGTCGTTGTTCCGGGAGCCGTGGTCGCTGCTGCCGGCTCGGTGAGCGCGGAGGTCGTCGCGGCGGGTGCGGAGGTCGTGTCCTGCGCGCCGCCTGCCGAGCAGCCGGACAGCATCATCAGGGCGGCAAGAGCCGGGATAATTGCATTTTTTCTCATTTTATTCCCTCCTGTCGTCCTGCCGCGCCGGTCTCCGGCTGTGGTGCTTACGGTTTTGGGTCGAACACTGCCCTTTTGATAGGCTCTATCGCGTTCAGGAGTATGAGACCGAGAATTCCGCAGGAAAGCACCTCGCCTGCGCCGACTGTCAGCATGAGGAACGGTATGCTTTCCTCGGCACCGTAAGCAAACGCGAGTACGAACGGGATTATCAGCGTATTTGCGAGAATGGGCGGAACGGGCGAGAGCCACTTGTTCACCTTTCTGCCGAGATAATAGGTGCCGATCGCTCCGAGGAGCGTCGCGATACTTCCGAAGACGATGTCCCAGAGCACGCAGCCTGTCAGTATATTGGACAGTATGCAGCCTATGAACAGCCCGGGTATCGCCGCGGGAGTAAAATACGGCAGTATGGTGAGAGCCTCGGAGAAGCGGAGCTGGACCGCCCCGTTCGCGAGACCGAACGCGCCTGCCGTGAGTGTAAGTACCATGTACAGCGCGGCGATCACAGCCGCGTGTGTGATGAATATTATCTTTTCTTTCATTTTAACTTATCCGGGGGCATGGTAAGCCCCTTTTTCATTTCGTAGTTTTGATCTGCCGCATGAGCGGCGGCGAGGATTTTGCGAACTCGCCCGGGGAAATTTTCTGCCTCCCCGTCGGCAGTTATTTAATGTCTGCTGTCCGCCCACAGGGCGGAATGAGCTTGACATCAAGGAATGTGTCCGTTGTGTAAATGCAACGCAGGCGCATTTACACAACATCTGAAAATCTGTTTTGCAGATTTTCAGCCAATAACTGCCAAAAGGCAGTTATTGAGGACACATTATTTATTGCACCTCGGCGCCTGCGAGACTGACGGCGCTGTCGGGTTCAACCATTAATACAAAATCGTACTCCTCGATCTTTTCGATGAGCTGATCCGCGGCTTCTTCGCCGAGGACGGCACCGGACGAAACGGCATACATATCGAAGTTCTCATAGTCATAGACGACCGAGAGCCCGAGGTCTGCGCACAGCCCGGTCATTCTGTCCGCGGGAGTACCCGGTTCCACCGCGATAATGAACACATTGAAGCCGTAACTGCCCGTGTCCGCAGATAATCCGTTTTCACCGCCGTCCGCCGAGGCAGCCGCGAGCATCGTTCCGCCGGAATTGTAGACTTCAACGTCCCCGGTATCTTCGGGCTGTTCCGGGGACAGCTCAACGGGCATCTCCGCCGTTATGTCCCCGTCGGCGATCCCGGAGCCCGATACGGCAACGCCTGTGCCGCTTTCGTCCGTTTCGTCGGGTATCACTACCGGCATGAGCGAGGTCACGGCGCTTTCGCTCGTCTCCGGTACCGCGGAGGTCGAGGCAGTCGTCGTTGCTGCCGAGGTCGTGACCGCTGTGGTCTCCGGAGCCGCTGTGGTGACGGCAGACGTGTCCTTGTCCGATACCGGGGCATCGGCTGCGGGAGCGCTGCCGCCCGCGCAGGCGGAGAATGTCATCACTACCGCGGTTATTGCCGCTATCGCAAATGATCTGTTTATATTCTTCATTTTTATCTTCCTTTCTGTCCGGTGTTTTTGGTCTTTCACCTATAACACCGCGCGGAAAGGAAAAAGGTTACAGATTTTTTGTTCTTACTTTCCGAGAGCTCTGTGTCCTATATCCTTACGGAAATGAACGCCCTCGAAACTAATCTCCCCGACAGCCTCGTAAGCCTTGTCAAGCGCCGCCTGAAGCGTTTCCGCGGTCGCAGTTACGCCGAGGACTCTGCCTCCCGCAGTCAGGAACGTGCCGTTCTCGAGCTTCGTTCCCGCGTGGTAGACGTAAGCCTTTCCGTCCGCGAGCTGGCCGTCCGCGTCAAAGCCGCTTATCGGCTTGCCGGTCTCATACTTCTGCGGATAACCGCCGCTTGCCATGACGACGCAGGCGCAGGAGCCATTATACCATTCTATATCGAGTTTGTCAAGTCTTTCTTCCCATACGGCTTCGATTATCTCAACAAGATCGGTTTTCAGGAGCGGGAGAACTACCTGCGCCTCGGGGTCGCCGAAGCGGCAGTTGTACTCGACTACCTTCGCGCCGTTCGGGGTCAGCATAAGCCCGAAGTACAGACAGCCCTTGAAGGGTCTGCCTTCTTTTTGCATAGCCTCGATAGTGGGCTTGAATATCTTCTCCATGCACTCGTCGGCATACTTTGCGGTGTAGAGAGGGTTCGGGGCTATCGTGCCCATGCCGCCGGTGTTGAGACCCTCGTCGCCGTCGTTCGCGCGCTTGTGATCCATGGAAGAGACCATGGGTTTTACGGTCTTGCCGTCGGTGAATGCGAGCACAGTCACCTCGGGACCGGTCATGAATTCCTCTATCACTATCTCGCTGCCGCTCTTGCCGAACTTGCCGCCTATGAGCATTGAATTGACCGCTTCGACAGCCTCCTGCTCGTTCTGCGCGATAATAACGCCCTTTCCGAGCGCGAGACCGTCGCACTTTATGACGGCGGGATAGGAGTTCTGCGACTTTATGTAGGCGATAGCCTTGTCCGCGTCGGTGAATGTCTCATACGCTGCGGTGGGTATGCCGTACTTCTTCATAAGCCCCTTGGAAAAGACCTTGCTGCCCTCAAGTATCGCGGCATTCGCGCGCGGTCCGAAGGTGCGGAAGCCCTTTTCGTTCAGTCTGTCCACCATGCCCATGACCAGCGGGTCGTCCGGTGTCACGAACACATAATCGGGGCGCAGCTTTTCCGCGAGAGCCACCATTCCGTCGACATCGGTCGCCTTGACAGGGAAGCACTCCGCCAGCTTCGAGATGCCGCCGTTGCCGGGCGCGCAGTATATCCTGCCTGTTTTCGGAGAAGCCGCCAGCGCCTTTATCACAGCGTGTTCGCGGCCGCCGCCGCCTACTACGAGTATATCCATTTGATGTCCTTCCTTCCGTTAAGTTTCGACCCCGCCGTAAGCGGGGTCGATGCTGTGTTACTGCCAGATGTCTTCAAGTATCTCATGCTGCACTTTTTTCGGGAAATGCCGCAGCACTTCGTTGTAGCCGCGGTCGCACATATCCCGGACTACCTCATAAGGCACCGTACCCGTGAGCTTCACGCTGTTCCAGTGCTGCTTATTCATATAGTAGCCCTCGTTTATATCCTCATGCAGCCTGCGTATCATGTCGTTGTAGTCGGGCTGCGCCTTGATGTTGAGCAGTGCCTTGTCCGTTCCGTCGGCGCATATCGCCGCGAACATCTTGCCGCGCAGCATGAAGCGCGTCCAGCCCCACTGCTCCTGATAGTCGATGTCCACGCCCTTCTTGTTGCGCAGATACTCGTACAGGTCGGGGTATATGTCCTTGCAGTAGCTCATTGTGCAGCAATTCCTTTCTCGATCTCTATTTTCGCGAATTTCCGTACTTTTGAAAGATTGCCGAGCCAGAATATTATGTTCACAGTTCCGGGCATAGTCATGAAAATGCCGCCGACGCGGCTGTCGTCGTAATCTATGCGCTTGTTCGTGGCTATGAAGCACATCGACTGCATGACCGTCCTTGTTATAAAGCATACGACAAGCAGTACGCCCCATATACGCTCGGCTTCCGTATCTGTTCCCGCGCCGAAGAGAGTTATAAACACGATCGCCGGATAAAAGACGAACGGGAGCAGCAGAAAAGCGGCATAGCAACCGATAAATGTTATCACGGCGACCCCGTCGTTGGGCACTATCCCGAAGAGCGTTCCGACGAGCGCGAGACTTATGGCTGTCGGGATAAAAGCCGCTATGAGCCCGCCGCGCATATAGACGCGCAGAACATCGGTCTCGGGCGAGTTTATGAGCCTCGCTTCGGGGAGGCCATGCAGTCTTTTCGCGTAGAATACTATTGAAAGTATCCCCGCGAGCACGAGCCCTGCCCCGATAGACCCGGGCGCGGTCGCGCCGGACGTCAGCAGCAGGTAAACGCCTGCGCAGACGGCAGCGGTCGTCAATGTCGGCTGAAAGAGTGCGAGAAAATATCCGAACTTTGACATATCATCACCTCTCAGATATGAACGCCGTATATCTTTAACGGGGTCATCGGGCTTTGTCGATATCATGATCTGTCGCCGCAGGCGACACCAAAATTATCAATTTTCAATTGTCAATTATCAATTATTTATCAGTGGTGGAACAGTCTGATACCCGTGAACGACATTACGATGCCGTACTTATTGCAGGTCTCGATAACATTGTCGTCGCGTATGGAGCCGCCGGGCTGTGCTATGAACTCAACGCCGCTGCGGTGAGCGCGCTCGATGTTGTCGCCGAACGGGAAGAACGCGTCCGAGCCGAGGGAAACGCCCTTCATCGTGGAGAGCCACTTTTTCTTCTCCTCTACGGTGAATACGTCGGGCTTTACCTTGAAGATGTTCTGCCATGCGCCCTCAGCGAGCACGTCCATATAATCCTCGCCGATGTAGAGGTCGATAGCGTTGTCTCTGTCGGCGCGTCTGATGTCGTCAACGAACTGTAATCCGAGCACCTGCGGCGACTGGCGGAGATACCAGTTGTCAGCCTTTGTGCCGGCGAGGCGTGTGCAGTGTATTCTCGACTGCTGACCCGCGCCGATACCGATAGCCTGACCTCCGCACGCGTAAGCTACGGAGTTGGACTGCGTGTATTTGAGGGTTATCATAGCGATAGCGAGGTCGCGCTTCGCGTCCTCGGTGAGGTTCTTGTTGTCGGTAACGATGTTCGCGAACAGCTCGTCGTTGATAACGAGCTCATTTCTGCCCTGCTCGAAGGTGATGCCGTACACCTGCTTGCGCTCAATTGGAGCGGGGGTGTAGTCGGGGTCGATCTTTATGATGTTGTAGGTGCCCTTTCTCTTGGACTTGAGTATCTCAAGAGCCTCGGGCTCGTAGCCGGGAGCTATAACGCCGTCCGAGACCTCGCGCTGTATCATCTTCGCTGTGGGGACGTCGCAGACATCGGACAGGGAGATGAAGTCGCCGTAGGAGGACATTCTGTCTGCTCCTCTCGCTCTCGCGTAAGCGCAGGCAAGGGGAGAGAGCTCGCCGAGATCGTCCACCCAGTATATCTTCTTTAAAGTATCGGTCAGCGGCAGACCCACAGCCGCGCCGGCGGGGGAAACGTGCTTGAACGATGTCGCAGCCGGAAGTCCGGTCGCCTTTTTAAGCTCCTTTACGAGCTGCCAGCCGTTGAAAGCGTCCATAAAGTTGATGTAGCCGGGCTTGCCGTTGAGCACCTCTATCGGGAGCTCGCCGTTTTCCATGAATATTCTGGAAGGCTTCTGATTGGGGTTGCAGCCGTATTTGAGTTCGAGTTCTTTCATTTTGTACCTCCTGTCAGGGTTGTTCATTGTTACAGTTTCGCGGTTTATAGGGATAAGCGGCGAAGCCGCTCAGCAATTCTGCATTGTTCAGACGTTCTTGTTTACTATGCGGGATTCGTATTTGCCGGTCTCGATGTCGATGTATCTTGTGAACAGCGATACCTTATTGTCCTTGTTGAGGTTGTCCCATACGAGCTTCGTGAAGTCGTCGATACCGAGATCGGGAATGGTCACGCGCTTGGGCTCGCCCTCAAAGCTCGGCAGCGGGTCGCCCGCGCCCTTGTAGGTATGTATGAAGCGTCCCTCGCCGTCCATGGGGCAGCTGTACGCGTAGGTGTTGCGTATGCAGCAGGACGGGTCGCCGTCGTTGCTCTTGATTATGTGCAGGGCGTAGTTCATATTGCCGCCGTCGGCGTGTACTATGCCGGAGATGCGGGGTGTGTAGTTGGGCTTGTCGTCCTCGAACTCGCGGAACCGCAGAGCCTGCTCGAAGGTCATCTGCTTGTCCATCTGCTCATAGATCGTGTCGGTCTGGTCGCCGTTGGTAACTATCGTTTTTGTGCCGAGCACCTTTACGGGAGCGTATATGATAAGGTGCGGGTCGGTCATCTTCGACGGGTCGAACGCCTGTGTGCGTATGCCTTCGCCGTCCTCGACGAATACGCGGTTGCGGCTGTTCTCGCTCCTGCCCATGATGAAGTAGGCTATGACCGCCTTCTTACCGTCGGGGGATTTGCCGAGGATAATGCCTCTGCCGTGGTATTCGAGGCTGTTGAGTTCCTTTGTCAGTTCGATCTTTTCCATTATTCTTTCCTTTCATTCACTAATGATCGTTACGCCGTTTTCTACCTTAATCCTGTCCTCGCAGAACAGCCTTACCGCCTCGGGCAGTATCTTCCATTCCGCTTCCTCCATTACTCTGCGCTGGAGTATCTCGGGGGTGTCGCCGTTCTTTACCGCGACCGCCTTCTGGAGGATTATGGGGCCTCCGTCACATTCCTCGGTAACGAAATGCACCGTGGCTCCGGTGACCTTGACGCCCTTTTTCAGCGCCTCCTCATGCACGCGCAGGCCGTAGTAGCCCTTGCCGCAGAACGAGGGGATAAGCGCCGGGTGAACGTTTATCATCTTATACGGGAAAGCCCCGCAGACCTGCTCGTCGAGTATCGTCATAAAGCCCGCGTAAACGACAAGATCAGCCTCACATTCTTTCAGGAGCTCCGCCATTGCCTTGCTGTAAGCGGCTATGTCGGGGAATTCCTTTCTTTCGAGCACCTTTGTCCGTATGAACGCGTCCTTCGCGCGTTTGAGCGCGTAAGCGTCGGGCTTCGATGATATCACGCAGGTGATCTTGCCGCCGCCCAGTTCTCCGCGCTTTTCCGCGTCGATGAGAGCCTGCAGGTTGGTGCCGCCTCCGGATACCAGAACAACTATATTTTTCATGTCCGTTTCCTTATTCTATTATAATAGCTTTGTCGGCTCTGCCGATCTTACCGATTACGCAGGCTTCCGCGCCGCAGTTTTTCAGAGTTTCAACGGCCTTGTCCGCTTCGTCCGCGGAAACGACTATCGACATACCAATACCCATATTGAAGGTATTGAACATATCGTGCTCGCTTATGCCGCCGCGCTCCTGAAGGAGTTTAAAGATGTACGGCACCTTCCAGCTCCCCTTGTTTATCAGAGCCGTGAAGCCCTCGGGTATCGAGCGCGGTATGTTCTCATAGAAACCGCCGCCCGTGATGTGGCTGACAGCCTTGACCTCGACGTTCTTCATCAGCTCAAGGACAGGCTTGACATAGAGCTTTGTAGGTGCGAGAAGCGTTTCGCCGAGAGTTCTGCCGTCGGGGAGCTTTTCATCGAGCACCTCGCGCCTGTCGATGCCGAAGACCTTGCGCACCAGCGAGAAGCCGTTGGAATGTACGCCGGAGGAGGCAAGTCCGATGATAGCGTCGCCCTCTTTTACCTTTGTGCCGTCGATGATCTTCTTCTTGCTGACGATGCCGACGGAGAAGCCTCCCACATCGTACTCGTCCTCGGGCATGAGTCCGGGGTGCTCGGCGGTCTCGCCGCCTATGAGCGCGCAGCCCGACTCGACGCAGCCGTCCGCGATGCCCTTTACGATAGAGGCTATCTTGGCAGGCTCGTTCCTGTCGCAGGCGATATAATCAAGGAAGAACAGGGGCTTCGCGCCGCAGCAGATTATATCGTTGACGCACATGGCCACGGCGTCGATGCCGATGGTGTCGTGCTTATCCAGCAGGAACGCCAGCTTTATCTTGGTGCCTACGCCGTCGGTGCCGGAAACGAGCACGGGGTCGTCGTATTCCTTCGGGTCGAGCTCGAAGAGCCCTCCGAAGCCGCCGATGCTGTCGATAGCGCCCTTGATGCGGGTGCGCTCGACGTGCTCCTTCATGAGCCTTACCGCTTCATAGCCCGCGGTAACGTCGACGCCGGCTGCTTTATAGCTTTCGGAATGACTGTCTTTCATTTATGTTCTTCCTTTCATTTGTTTGTTTTTTGCGATAGCGCCCCGAGCGAACTGCTTACGGTCGGCAGTGAATAACGGCTGCGAGGCAGATAGTCTGAGATCAATGATAAGCGCCTTACGGATTGGGAGCGGCGCCTCGCCGCCCTGTCCAGCAGTAGGTGCAGAGCTTGTCCTCGGGGAGCCCGACTGCTCTGATCGTTCCCTCGAGAGTCTGGAACTCGAGCGAGGTGAGCCTCAGGCGGCGGCATATCTCGCTGCGCAGGTGCTTTCCGCGCTCGGTGGACGAATCGCTGTATTCCGCTATGTATTTTACGCCCTCGTCGCCCTCTTTTTCCTGTATTATCTGCCTTGCGATAAGGTCGAGCTCGGAATTGCTGCGCGAGAAGTTCAGGAATCTGCACCCGAACATTATCGGCGGGCAGGCAGACCTCATGTGTACTTCCTTCGCGCCGTTCTCGTAGAGAAATTCCACAGTCTCGCGCATCTGGGTGCCGCGCACGATGCTGTCGTCAACGAACAGGAGCTTCTTGTCCTTGATGAGCTCATGCACGGGTATCAGCTTCATCTTCGCGACCTTGTTGCGCATGGCCTGATTCTGCGGCATGAAGCTGCGCGGCCATGTGGGGGTGTACTTGATGAACGGTCTCGCGAAGGGTATTCCGCTGCGGTTCGCGTAGCCTATGGCGTGGGGCGTTCCCGAGTCCGGGACTCCGCAGACGTAGTCAACGTCCGGCAGGTTGCCGTTCTTTATGTCGTTCTCCGCGAGTATCATACCGTTCCTTGCGCGCATACCCTCGACGCTGACGCCTTCATAGACCGCGTTCGGGTAGCCGTAATAAGTCCAGAGGAACGTGCATATCTTCATATCGGGGGAGCCCTTTTCGAGCACCTCACACTCGTCGGCGGTGAGACGGACGATCTCGCCCGCGGCAAGCTCCTTGTATGTGGTATAGCCGAGTTTCTGATACGCGAACGACTCGAATGACAGGCAGAAGCCGTTGTCGCTCTTTCCGAGTATTATCGGAAGGCGTCCGTGCTTGTCGCGGGCGGCGATGATACTGTCCTTTGTCATTATCATAAGGGACATAGTGCCGTCGATCTTGTCCTGCGCGTACTTTATGCCCTCGGCGAAGCTGCCCTTCTGTGCGATGAGCGCGGCGATGAGAGCGCAGGAATTGACGCTTCCGCTGGTCATGGCCTCGAAATTGGCGCAGCCCTCGTTCAGAAGCTCCTCATACAGCTTATCGGCGTTATTGATGATGCCGATGCTGCATATCGCGTAGAGCCCGAGCTTTGAAGTCACGAGTATGGGCTGAGGGTCGGTATCGCTTATGCAGCCGATACAGACCTTTCCGCGCATACCTGCGGCGTCGTCCTCGAGCTTTGTGCGGAACGGCGAGTTCTCGATGCTGTGGATGCTTCTCTGGAAGCCCGACTCCGGGTCGTATGCCGCCATACCGCCGCGGCGCGTGCCGAGGTGGGAATGGTAGTCCGTCCCGAAGAATACATCGGAGATGCAGTCTTTATGGGATATTGCTCCGAAAAATCCTCCCATGTGATATCAAACCTTTCTGTGATCGGGCGGCTTATTCGCCGAAAATTCTTCTTCTTATCTCCTTGTAAGCGTCCTCGACTCCGCCCATATCTCTGCGGAAGCGGTCCTTGTCGAGCTTTTCGTGGGTCTTGCTGTCCCAGAAGCGGCAGGTATCGGGCGAGATCTCGTCTGCAAGGAGTATCTGACCCTTGAAGCGGCCGAATTCGATCTTGAAGTCGATGAGGTCGATGCCTATTTCCTTGAAGTATTTCAGCATGAACTCGTTAACCTTGAACGCGTACTTCGCTATGGTGTCGAGCTCCTCCTTTGTGGCGATGCCGAGAGCGAGAGCGTAGTAGTCGTTGATGAACGGGTCGCCGAGGTCGTCGTTCTTGTAGCTGTATTCGAGGATAGGAGTGAGCAGAGCCTTGCCCTCTTCAACGCCCATTCTCTTCGAGAAGCTGCCGGCGGCTACGTTTCTGATGATGACTTCGAGCTGTACGATCTCGACCTTCTTAACGAGGGTCTCACGGTCGCTGAGCTCCTCGACAAAGTGCGTAGGAACGCCCTCCTTCTCGAGCAGCTTGAACATATAGTTGGTCATCTTGTTGTTGATGACGCCCTTGCCCTCGATAGTGCCTTTCTTGAGGCCGTTGAACGCTGTGGCGTCGTCCTTGTAGGATACTATCACGAGATCGGGGTCGTCGGTAGCGAATACCTTCTTTGCTTTTCCTTCGTAGAGCTGTTCTTTCTTTTCCATGGTGCTTGTCCTTCCTTTTTGTTATATTTCCTTTACAGTTTCCTGCATTTTCTTGTCTGCTTCGAGGTTCTTGGCGTGCTGTGCGGCCTTGAAATCCTCATATTTCCCGGCGAGCTCATCGTCTGAGACCGCGAGTATCTGGACTGCGAGATATCCGGCGTTCGCTGCGCAGTCGATGCCGACTGTCGCGACCGGTACTCCGGGGGGCATCATCACCGATGAGAGCAGCGCGTCAATGCCCTCGAGAGCTTTAGCCTTGACCGGCAGAGCTATCACCGGCAGAGTGGTGTTTGCCGCGAGAGCCCCTGCAAGGTGCGCTGCCATTCCCGCCGCGCCTATCAGCACTCCGAAGCCGTTCGCACGGGCGTTCTTCGCGAAGTCCGCGACCTCTGCGGGCGAGCGGTGCGCCGACATGACGCGCATCTCAAACGGCACGCCGAAGGTTTTCAGGACTTCCGCCGCCTTTCTTACTACGGGAAGATCGCTGTCGCTCCCCATTATTATCGCTGCTTTCTTCATAGGTGCGTTCTCCTTTCAAAACAAAAAAGCCGTAACATTTCAGTACAGCTTAGATCCGGTTGCAGTTATGGCGTGATAAAAAGGCGCCGTGACGGCGTAATCCCGTACAAATACGCGTACCACCCATAAAACCACTCCGTTCGGAATATACCATTAATATATAAATACAAAATATGGAAACGAGCCTAAAGACCCGACCGATATATTGCGGCTTTTCCATTGAAAAGCACACTTATATTTTACTATATTTCAATGGTAAATTCAAGACTTTTCCGGAAAAATTTTTTAACATTTTTTACGGACGGCCCACATATCATTACAGTGATATTGCACAATAAACCTATGTTGAAAGATGTGCAAGAAACAAAATAATCCTTGTTTTTAGTTAATATTTAAGTTGAAGTGAAATAAAATCCACTTAAAAACAAAGTAAAAAGCGGTAACAAAGTTATTACAAATTAGCGGAAAACGCATTTGTAATCGTTTACAAAAACGGTATAAAATTTTTCGTGCTTGTGCACAAATAAAAGGTTACAAATTGGTAACAAACGTACATGGGAGCCGGGAGCGCTCCGTGCGAAAATTATGTGACAGAAACGGAAAACCCTTGAAAAAACGCGGAAAACAAAGTGCGGGACTTAGAAAGGTTAATCGATCTCGCGGGCAGGACTTAAAGTCGGCAAAACGCACAAAAGAGTCCGAAACGAAGGTTAACTGAAATCGTTTCCGAGCAGAGGGCCGAAAAAAATTTTGAAAAAAGACTTGCAAAATCCAAAAATTTGTGATATAGTTACAAATGAAATTGAGGGGCGCGGATTTAAGTGCCACCCCAATTCAAAAATTCTAACCCGGTTCAGGAAAAAATGAACCGCATTTTTGGAGGAAAGAACTATGAAGAAAAGAATAATGGCTGGCCTTCTTGCGGCAGCCAGCGTCCTCGCAGTAGCAGGATGCAGCAATTCCGGCAGCGGCTCCACCAACACAACAACAGCAGCCGCTACAACAGCAGCAGCTACAACAGCAGCAGCAGGCAACGACGCAGCAGCTGACACAACAACAACAGCAGCTCCCGCTCCCGCAGCAGCTGAAGAAGGCGGCGTATTCAACATCTACGCTTGGAACGAAGAGTTCAAGGGCTTCTTCGAGAAGTATATGCCCGGCTACGATGCATCCGCTGAGACTCTCGACGGCATCAAGGTAAAGTGGACGATCAATCCTTCCGATAACGGCGTTTACCAGGATAAGCTCGACCAGGCTCTTCAGGCTAATGCTTCCGCAGCAGCTGACGACAAGGTTGATATGTTCCTCGCAGAGGCTGACTACATCCTCAAGTACACAGATTCCGAGTACACACTCGACGTTTCCACCATCGGTGTAAACCAGGTTCCCACAGAGTATCAGTACACAGTATCCGCTGCTTCCGATGCTAACGGCAAGATCAAGGGCGTATCCTTCCAGTGCTGCCCGTCCGCTCTTATCTATAGAAGATCTATAGCTAAGGAAGTTCTCGGCACAGATGATCCCGATGAGGTTCAGGCTCAGCTCGATTCTTGGGATAAGTTCGATGCAGTTGCTGCTAAGGCTAAGGACCTCGGCTACTACATGACAGCATCCTTTGCTGAGACATACCGTGTATTCTCCAACAACGCTGACAGCGCTTGGGTAACAGGCGGCGAGCTCACAATGCCTGCAGCTATCAGCCAGTGGATCGACCAGGCTGATACATATCTGAAGAACGGTTACACACTCACATCCGGTATCTGGGGCGATGAGAAGAACGCTCAGATGTTCGCAGACGGTAAGACAATGTGCTTCTTCGGCCCAGCTTGGTACTTCAACTTCTGCATGGGCAACGCTCAGGATCCCGAAAAGGGCTGCTCCGGCGACTGGGCTATCTGCAAGGGACCGCAGGGTCACTTCTGGGGCGGTACATGGATGCTCGCAGCTACAGGTACAGACAACGGCGCAACTGTTGCTAAGGTCATGAAGGCATTCACAGAGAACGAAGACGTTTGCGAGAAGCTCATCGTTAACGAGGGCCAGTTCACAAACAACAAGACTGTTAACGAGAAGTTCGCTAACGATCCGTCCTTCGGTTCTGACTTCCTCGGCGGCCAGAACGCTACTGCAGTATTCTGCGGCATGACAGACTCCATCGTTTGGGCTAACGCTACAATCTATGACCAGCTCCTCAACGAAGGTCTCCAGACCTACATCCTTGACTACTACACCGGCAACTGCTCCAAGGACGAGGCTCTCCAGAACTTCTACGGCTACATCAACGAGAAGTATCCGGCAATCGTAACTCCGTAAGTTATCTTACAGAAAAAAACAAATAATTGCTGAATTGAGAGGCGAGGCAAGTTACTTGCTTCGCCTCTTGCTTCAATTTCAGACAATAAACTAATTCATTATGAGAGGATAACGGCTTTATGAGTTCAAACACAAACGCGCCGGTAAAGCATAAGTCTATAAGCTACGCTAAATGGGGCTATCTTTTCATAACTCCGTTCTTTGTTGTTTATATCCTTTGCTCGTTAGTACCGCTTTTCTCGACATTCTACAGTGCATTCTTTGAGGACTACATGGACGGACTCAAACACGTCGGTCCGACCTTCGTAGGCTTCGAAAACTTTGTAACCCTGTTCACACCCAAGAGCAGCGGCAGCATAGATATCATCAATTACGCAGGAAACACAATGATAATGTGGATAATGGGCGCGGTTCCGCAGATCGTGTTCGCGCTCTTGCTCGCAGTCATTTTTACAAGCGAAAGAATGAAGATCAAGGGTCAGACCTTCTTCAAGACAGTTATCTATATGCCTAACCTGATAATGGCTTCGGCGTTCGCGATGCTGTTCTTCACCCTCTTCTCCAACGTAGGTCCTATCAACCAGATGCTCACAGCAAACGGCGGAGAGATCTTTGAATTCTTCAACAATAAATGGTCGGCTCGTTCGATAGTCGCGTTCATCAACTTCCTGATGTGGTTCGGTAATACCACTATCCTGTTGATGGCAGGTATCATGGGTATCGACCAGAGCCTGTTTGAGGCGGCGTCCATAGACGGTGCGACCTCGGTACAGGTATTCTTCAGAATAACACTTCCCCTGCTCATGCCGATCATCATTTACGTTGTCATCACCGCTCTCATCGGTGGTCTCCAGATGTTCGACGTACCGCAGATCATTTCCTCCGGCAAGGGTTCAC
>CAMVBT010000020.1 GCA_947165805.1 uncultured Clostridia bacterium | reverse complement strand
GAGGAGAAGTTCGCCGAGTGCGTGAAGGAAGGCATAAAGGACGTCATAGTCATTCTGATAAACGGCGCCGGCAGCGCCACATACCAGAACGCCGTCAACGCCGCCGCCCGCATGAAGGAAGAAGGCAAAGCGGGCGACACGAGCTTCCATATCTTTGACAGCCGCACATACTCGCTCGGCTACGGCTACGCGGCGGTAGAAGCGGCAAAGAAGCTCGAGGCGGGTCAGAGCATGGACAGAGTGCTCGCGTACCTCGATGACTGGTTCGACAGCTGCGAGCTCTATCTGATGCTGTTCAACCTGCGCCATGCCAAGAAGTCCGGCAGGATCAAGGCGGCTGCGGCTGTAATGGGCGAGCTCATGAACATTAAGCCCATAGTGCAGATGATAGACGAAAACACCGCCGTGGTCGCGAAGCCCCGCGGCGAGAAGAAGGCCGTTGACGCTCTCGTCGATTACCTGATGACAAGGGCCGTGCCGAAGACGCCGTTCATCGTGGGACGCTCGCTGGCGACCGAGGCCGAGGACGAATTCATAAAGAAATACGAACAGAAGTCCGGCAGTAAGCTTGCCATGATACACAGCGTCGGAAGCGTCGTTGCCGCCAACGCCGGCACAAGCTTCATCGGCGTATTCGTAAAGGGCGAGAAGAGACACTGAACAAAGGAGACAGCAGATGCTTGATAAACTGCTTGCCGCGGAGACTGCCGTTCAGACAGCGGCAGCGGCGGCTCCCGAACCCGCCGCAGACCCCGGGGAGACTATGAGCCTTGTTCTCGGCGAGGAGCTCACGGAGAACATCTCGGGGCTCCAGAAGATACTCAATGATCTGTGGCAGAGTTTTCTCGAAAAGCTGCCGGTCATCATATTCGCGATAATACTGCTTATAATCGGCATCATCATATCGAAGATAACGGTCAAGCTCATGGGCAAGGCGCTGGACAAGTCGAAGCTCGATCTGACTGTGACGAAGTTCCTGCGCTCGGTAGTAAAGATAGTGCTTTATACCGTGCTGATAACGGTGGTGCTTACCGTACTCGGCGTACCGACGACCTCGATAATCGCGGTCATAGGCACCGCGGGCGTGGCAGTGGGTCTGGCGCTGCAAAGCAGCCTGTCGAACCTTGCCGGGGGCTTCCTGATACTGTTCTCGAAGCCGTTCAGAGTCGGCAGCTACATCAATGTGGCGGGTGTCGAGGGCACGGTCACGGACATAAATATCCTGTACACGAAGCTCATGACGCTGGATAACCGCGCCGTTTACATACCGAACGGCACAGCGGCCAATTCCGTGCTCACCAACGTGACGCAGGCTCCGAAGCGCCGTGTGGACAACGTGTTCTCGATATCCTATAACACGGACTACAACAAGGCAGCCGACGCGATAAAGACAGCCATAGGCAGGATACCGAAGGCTCTGGACGAACCGGGCTTCGAGCCGTTTGTCCGTATGTGCGCGCACAACACCAGCAGCATCGACATAGCGGTGAGGGTATGGTGCAATACAGAGGATTACTGGGACGTATATTTCGATATCATCGAGATGATACGCGCCGAATTCATAGCGCAGAACATCGAGATACCTTATCAGCAGCTTGATGTACACATGAAATAAAGAAAGATCCCGTTTTTAACAAAACGGGATTTTTTATTGCGCTCTCCCATTGATTTTTTCTTCCATATATGCTATAATGTATTATGTATAATTGTTTATAAGAAACAGAAGTCACGATCCGGATACGCGGCGCAGCCGCACCGGAATTATTGATCATATAAGGCAGGTCGTATGCAGGAACAGATCATATACGGAAGAAACGCGGTCACCGAAGCGCTGAAAGCCGGGAAAACCATAGACACGGTGTATGTCCAGCGCGGAGCCGGAGGCCTCGGGAAGCTGATAGCTCTCGCGAAGGAAAACGGCGCCGTGGTGAAGGACGTTTCCGCGGACAAGCTCGACGAGCTGTCCGGAGGAGAAAAGCACGGAGGAGTCGCGGCTCTCATGTCGGCGGCGGAGTACGCGGATATCGACGACATCTTCGCGGAGGCGGAGCGCAAGGGCAAGCCGCCGTTCATCATAATAGCGGACGAGATACAGGACCCGCACAACCTCGGCGCGATAATACGCACCGCCGAAGCCGCGGGTGCCGACGGTATCATAATACCGAAACGCAGGAGCGTCGGGCTCACGGCGACGGTGTTCAAGACATCTGCCGGAGCGGCGAGCTATGTGAAGACGGCGAGAGTGCCGAACCTTGTGGACGCCATAAAGCAGCTCAAAGATCGGGGCGTGTGGGTGTACGGCGCGGATATGGACGGCGAGCCGTTCAGGGACGCGGATATGTCCGGCCCGATAGCGCTCGTCATAGGCTCCGAGGGCAGCGGCCTCGGGAGACTTGTGCGTGAGAGCTGCGACAGGATAGTTTCGATAGATATGTACGGGAAGATAAATTCGCTGAACGCTTCGGTGAGCGCGGCGGTACTGATGTACGAGATAGTGCGTATAAGGAACAAAGCATAGAAATATATGAGCGGAAAGGAGAGATGCCTTAATGTCCGAGTTCTCACTTGACGATATACTCGACAAGTACGGAAAAAAAGACGGCAGCAGAACAGAAGAAATAGATGCCGATGATATATTGAGCTCGATACTCGGCGAAGAGTCGAGATCGGACGACCGTATGCGCGGGAACCTGAAACAGCGCAAAGAGCGCACAGCCGAACTGAACTTCGGCGCAGAAAAGCCCGCGTCCGCAAACGGCGCCGATGAGAAAAAGCTGCGCATGGAGCAGCAGGAAAAACAGGAGCGCGAAGAAAAACTGCGAATGGAGCTTGAGGAAAAGCAGCGCCGTGAGCAGGAAGAGAAGCTGCGGAAAGAGCAGGAAGAGAAAGCCCGCCGCGAGCAGGAAGAAAGGCTCCGGAAAGAACAGGCCGAACAGAAACGCCGCGAACGTGAGGAAAAACAGCGCCGGGAGCAGGAAGCCAGAAAGCGCCGCGAACGCGAGGAAGCCGAACGCAGGCTCCGCGAGGCCGAGGAGGAAAGAAAGCGCCGTGAGGCGGCAGCCGCCAAGGCTAATGAGATATCTCAGGCGAAGCTGGCGGAAAAGCAGAAGCAGGAAGAAAAGGAAGCCCAGAGCATCGAGGCAGAGAAACGCAGACAGGAGCGCGAGGAAAAACGCCGCTTCGACGCGGAGGAGGCCAAACGCCGCAAGGCCGTCGAAGATGCCGCGGCCGCAAAGACCGAGGAAGAACGCAGAAAAATAGAGGAACGCGAGGAAAAGCGCCGCAGAAGAGCGGACGACGAAGCCGAAAGACGCCTCGCGACAAAGAGCATAATACTCACGGACGCGCCGATAGAGATGCCCGGGGCGCCGGAGACCGGAGAAGACGGCGAGGGCGTTCAGCCCACCACCATTCAGCTTGAGATCGAGCGCTCACTGCGGCAGCAGAAGATCGAGATAGACGCGCAGAAACTGCTTATCAAGGAGACCGAGCTCGATGACCCGGACGACTTCCTGAACGCTATGAACCCCTATGAGTTCGGAAAAAAAGCGGACGTGACCGATCAGATCGACACGATCTCCGCCGAGCAGCTCTCCGGTGACACGAGACTTATTGACCCCGAGGCGCTCAAGACCCTCGCCGCGCAGTCCGTCCCGGACGATACCCGCCCGATAGAGCGCATCGTGGACGGCGCTACCCGCGTGATGCCCGACCTCAGCCGGGAAAGCACTCCCGACGGCATGGACCCGGACAAGACGATGGAGCTTGCCGACGATATAAAGGAATTCATACCCAAGACCCACGACACCAAGGAGGTGCGCAAGCGCACCGAGGAGGAAGAACAGGTAATACAGTCGATAAACCGTACCCTTGAACAGAACCGTCTGGCCGAAAAGCAGGATACCAACCCGCTTTCGGATATCGGCACGGGGCCTTTCGACAAGATAGTGATACCGACGAGAACGGTAAGGCTCGACTCCGAGGGCGGCACGGTGCTGCGAACGGGCGAGATACCGAAGAATGACCCCGCAGTCGCGGAGCAGAAGGTCAAGGAGCTCGCCGCAAAGCGCAGACGCCGCATCTCAAACTTCGTGCTGGAGGATATTTCGGACGAAGACGTCGATTTTGACTCCGATACCGACGAGCTGCCCGCTGACGAGGACTTCGCGGGGATATGGACCGATCTCGTTGAGACACACAAGAGCCTGCGCATACGGTTCGCGCTGCTCCTGATCGTGACGCTGGGGCTCATCGGAGCCGATATAGCACAGCGGATATTCATAAAGCAGAAGCTCGGATTTTTCGGCAACGAGCTGGGCTTCCTCAGCAACGACGGCGTCGTTTATATGAACCTCATCTGCGGAGTCATAGGCATGGTGATATGCTCCGCCGTCATACGGACAGGCCTTGCAAAGCTGTTCCGGAATCGCTCGGACTGCGACAGCGTATGCGCCGTGAGCTGCGTGATATCGCTGCTGGCGGCGGTGCTGCAGCTGGTCGATACCAACGACTTGCAGCAGGGACGCTCGTTCATCTATATCCCCGTGGCTCTGCTGGGGCTGCTGTTCAACTCCTTCGGAAAGCTGAGCATGATATCCCGCGCAAAGAAGAACTACCGCTTCATATCCACTGACGCGGCAAAATACTACGCCGAGGTCATCGACGGACAAAGCGAGGCGTCGGCATTCGCGAAAGGTGTCGTTTCCGAGCTGCCGTATCTCGTTACCCTGCGCAAGACCGAGCTGCTGACGGATTTCCTGAAAAAGAGCTACTGCGAGGATATGGCGGACAGAGTCGCGAGAAGGCTCGTTCCGATATCCGCGATAACCGCTGCCGTCATCGGTCTGCTGGTGTACTTCATACCTTCGGGCGTGACGATAAACGGCGTGAATGTATTCGACAACAATATGTACTGGGCAAGCTCGGTGCTCACCGGAGTCCTGTGCGCTATGGCACCGTTCTCCATGATGTTCATGGTAAACACCCCGTTCAGCCGCGCGACAAAGAAAATGCTGCATAACGGCTGCACCCTGCTCGGGTATACCTCGGCGGAGGAATTCGCCGGTACAAACTCGGTGCTCATGGACGCAAGCACACTGTTCCCGAAGTCGGCGGTGGAGATCACGAACATAAAGCCCTGCAAGCAGCAGAATTCCATCAACAACATATCCCTCGACACGGCGATAATCCTTGCGGCGTCGCTGGCGATAAAGAGCGGCTCGGTGCTCTCGGGACTGTTCTTCGATATGATCGGCGGCAACAAGGATATGCTGGCGGACATCGACGGCTGTGTTTATGAGGACAATATGGGCGTCATGGGCTGGTACGGCAACAAGCGCGTATTCATGGGCAGCCGTGAGCACATGAAGCACCACAGCATAAAGATACCGGAGCTCGGCGCGATTGCAAAGTATTCGCGCAACGGCTCGGACAGCGTATATCTCGCTGTGGGCGGCGAGCTGGCGGTGATATTCTTCATCAGGCTGACCGCGAACCCGGTGGTAAAGGCAAATATCAGAGAGCTCACCGGCCGCGGCGTATCGGTGATACTCAAGACCACCGACTCGCTGATGACGATAGGAAGGATAACCGACCTGTTCGACGTGGACCCCGAAAAGATCAAGATGATAGGCTCGAGCCTGCACGACCTGTACGGCGAATGTACGAAGTACACGACAAGCGGCTGCGGCGCGATGTCCTGCTCCGGCAGCTTCGTATCGCTCGCCAAGGGCGTCAACTCCGCAAAGAAACTGATAAAGGACGTGGCGGTCTCGCGCAACATCACGATAGCCGGGATCATACTCGGCGTACTGCTGATGATCTACATGGCGTTCACCTCGAACACCGCGGCGTTCATACCCGAGATCATAATGGCATGGCAGACTGCGTGGCTGCTGATAATGAGGCTCGTACAGGGCTTCCGGAAATACTGATGAACAAAACGGCCTCCGTAAAGAACGGAGGCCGTTTTCTTATCTTTTCGAGGCGAAGAGTATCATCATATCGCGGGTTTTCATAGCAAACAGCTCATACAGGTACTCGTCGGTCACGCTGCTTTTTATTATTCACTATAAACTATTCACTCTTCACTATTCACTGAGCCGCGTTAGCGGCGTTTCTGTCTCTGTCGAACGCTTTAGATATTTACTCCGGACAGCGAGGCAGAAAAACCGCCCGCTACTGAAAAGTAACAGACGGTTTGTCGGCGCGGACTCCGCGCTGGTCGGGGCGACCAGACTCGAACTGACGACATCCTGCTCCCAAAGCAGGCGCGCTACCACCTGCGCTACGCCCCGATATACAATATAAAAAAGAATTGTGGTACTATTATACACTATTAAAAAAAATATGTCAATGGAGAGAGGATTATTTTTCAAAAAACGAGAAAAAATTGAATTTTCCTGTTTACAAATTGGTAAAAATGTGGTATGATATTGTTATAGTGCATACCGCTTTTGAGAGGGTATGACGAAAAAGCGTCAGAAAGTCACGGAAGGGTAATGCAATACGGCGCGGAAGCAAAAAAACACGCCGTTAAAATTAAAGGAGGTTGTTTTCCAATGGCAAGACAAAAACTTACAATGGACGGTAACAACGCTGCCGGACACGTCTCGTACGCGTTCACGGAAGTAGCGGCGATCTACCCCATTACCCCGTCGTCCGTAATGGCAGAAGTAACGGACACATGGGCAACGCAAGGCAGAAAGAACATTTTCGGTCAGGAAGTGCAGATCGTAGAGATGCAGTCCGAGGGCGGCGCAGCAGGTGCTGTACACGGTTCCCTTTCGGCAGGTGCTCTCACGACCACATACACCGCTTCTCAGGGACTCCTTCTGATGATCCCGAATATGTACAAGATCGCAGGTGAGCTGCTCCCGAACGTTATCCACGTATCGGCCCGTGCGCTCGCTTCCCATGCTCTTTCGATCTTCGGCGATCACAGCGATATCTACGCTTGCCGTCAGACAGGCTACGCTATGCTGTGCTCCACAAACCCGCAGGAAGTCATGGACCTCGGCGCGGTAGCTCATCTCTCGACTATCAAGGGCAGAGTACCGTTCCTCCACTTCTTTGACGGTTTCAGAACATCTCACGAGATACAGAAGATCGAGGTATGGGATTACGATACACTCGACAAGATGGTAGACAAGGACGCTGTCGCCGCGTTCAGAAACAGAGCCCTCAACCCCGAGCAGCCTGTTCTCCACGGCTCGGCACAGAACCCCGACATCTTCTTCCAGGCAAGAGAGGCATCCAACACCTACTATGACAAGATACCCGGCATAGTTACCGAGTATATGGACAAGGTCAATGCCGAGATCGGTACCGACTACAAGCTCTTCAACTACTACGGCGCACCCGACGCGGAGCAGGTAATAGTTGCTATGGGTTCCGTAAACGATACTATCGAGGAAACAATCGACTACCTCCTCAAGCAGGGCAAGAAGGTCGGCCTCGTAAAGGTAAGACTGTACAGACCGTTCGTTTCTTCCGCATTCGCTGCGGCTATCCCGTCCACTGTAAAGAAGATCACAGTTCTCGACAGAACAAAGGAGCCCGGCTCCATAGGCGAACCGCTCTACCTCGACGTAGTTGCGGCTCTCAAGCAGGAAGGCAAGTTCCAGGACGTTCCCGTATACACCGGCAGATACGGCCTCGGTTCCAAGGACGTTACCCCCGCTCAGATCATCTCCGTTTACAACAATACCGAGAAGCCCCGCTTCACAATCGGTATCAACGATGATGTCACCAATCTCTCGCTCCCGATCACCGAAAATCCGAACACCACTCCCGAAGGCACAACATGCTGCAAGTTCTGGGGTCTCGGTTCTGACGGTACTGTCGGCGCGAACAAGAACTCGATCAAGATCATCGGCGACCACACCGATATGTACGCTCAGGCTTACTTCGAGTATGACTCCAAGAAGTCCGGCGGCGTAACGATCTCGCATCTGCGCTTCGGCAAGTCCCCGATCAAGTCCACATACTTCGTTAACAAGGCTGACTTCGTTGCCTGCCACAACCCGTCCTATATCGACAAGTACGATATGGTACAGGACGTTAACCCCGGCGGTTCGTTCCTGCTGAACACCCAGTGGACAGTTGACGAGCTCGACGAGAAGCTCCCCGCTCCCGTTAAGGCTTATATCGCGAAGAACAACATCAACTTCTATATCATCAACGCTATCAAGGTAGCGAAGGAGATAGGCCTCGGCAACAGAACCAACACCGTTCTCCAGTCCGCGTTCTTCTCTATCGCCAACATCATTCCCGCTGCGGACGCTATCGACTACATGAAAAAGATGGCTTACAAGTCGTTCGCAAAGAAGGGCGACGATGTTGTCAACATGAACTACGCCGCTATCGACAAGGGCGCAGGCGAAGTTATCAAGGTAGACGTTCCCGCTTCGTGGGCAAACGCTGAGGGCACACTCCCGACACATCACGCAGAGGGCGACAACAAGTTCCTCATCGACTTCATCAACAAGGTACAGATCCCCGTAAACGCACAGCGCGGCAACTCGATACCCGTATCGACATTCGTTGACATCGCTGACGGTACGTTCCCGCAGGGTACTGCAGCATTCGAGAAGCGCGGCATCGCCGTTGACGTTCCCGAGTGGATCCCCGAGAACTGCATCCAGTGTAATATGTGCTCCATGGCCTGCCCGCACGCCGTTATCCGTCCGTTCGCTCTGAACGCTGACGAGGCTGCCAAGGCTCCCGAGGGCATGAAGATGAAGGATATGACCGGTATGGCGGGCTACAAGTTCGCTATGGGCATCTCCGTTCTGGACTGCACAGGCTGCGGTGTCTGCGCTAACGTATGTCCCGCTAAGACAAAGGCTCTCGTTATGAAGGGTCTCGAGACACAGGAAGGCGAGCAGAAGTACTTCGATTATGCTATCAAGACTTCCGACAAGCCCGAAGTTCTCGAAAAGTTCAAGCCCACAACAGTCAAGGGTTCGCAGTTCAAGCAGCCGCTGCTTGAATTCTCCGGCGCCTGCGCAGGCTGCGGCGAGACTCCTTACGCTAAGCTCGTTACACAGCTCTTCGGCGACAGAATGTATATCGCCAACGCTACAGGCTGCTCGTCCATCTGGGGCGGTTCCGAGCCTTCGACTCCTTACACGACCAACAAGCAGGGCCGCGGTCCCGCATGGGGCAACTCCCTCTTCGAGGATAACGCAGAATACGGTCTCGGTATGTTCCTTGCACAGGATACACTCCGCGGCAGAGCTCAGCAGCACCTCAAGGCTCTTGCAGAGACAGCAAAGCCCGAGACCAAGGAACTCATCGACAAGTACTTTGAGACAGCTGATGACGGCGCTGCCAACCTTGCAGCTACCGAAGCTCTCGTAGCAAAGCTCGAGGCTTGCGACTGCGACAACGCAGAGAAGGCAGAAGTACTGAAGCTCAAGAACTACCTCTCCAAGAAGTCCGTCTGGATCTTCGGCGGCGACGGCTGGGCTTATGACATCGGTTACGGCGGTGTTGACCACGTCCTCGCAAGCGGAAAGAACGTTAACGTTCTCGTATTCGATACCGAAGTTTACTCCAACACAGGCGGACAGGCTTCCAAGGCTACGAACATCGGTGCGGTAGCACAGTTCGCGGCAGGCGGTAAGGCTGTCAAGAAGAAGGATCTTGCAGGCATCGTTATGAAGTATGGTTATGTATATGTTGCTCAGGTAGCTATGGGCGCAGACAGAAACCAGTGCATCAAGGCGTTCGCAGAGGCTGAGGCTTACAACGGACCTTCGCTCATCATCTGCTATGCACCGTGCATCAACCATGGTATCAAGGGCGGTCTTACAATCGCTCAGCAGGTAGAGAAGGAAGCTGTTGAAGCAGGCTACTGGCACCTGTTCAGATTCAATCCTGACGCAGAGCAGAAGTTCACACTCGACAGCAAGGCTCCGACAGGCGACTACAAGACCTTCATGATGCGTGAAGTTCGTTACAACTCCCTCGCACGTGCTAACCCCGAGAGAGCTGAAAAGCTGTTCGGTATCGCTATCGAAAACAGCAAGCATAAGTACGACGATCTCGTAAGACTCGTTGATTACTACAAAGCATAAGTAACACAGAAGACGCTCCCTGTTCGCAGGGAGCGTTTTTTCTTGGGGGAAGAAGGAAAAGTCCGAGTAAAATAATAACTGCTCCTTTCGACAGGAGCAGTTTTTTTATAGTTTACATTCCCTTTACCCTCAAAAGGGGTACTACCTGACGAATCTGCAAGGCGAAGCGGTCAAAGTCTTTTGAAAGGGGGTCCGGGGGAAAACTTTTCTTCAGAAAAGTTTTCCCCCGGGCTCGAGCGTAAGCGACCTCTCGAGCGTCAGCGACTCTCGAGCGCAAGCGACCATTCTGTCATCAGCCTGTTCAGGCTCCACGCGGCGTTGGCGGGGCTTGTGGAGGGGAGGGGGACGGCCTCGATGCCGGTGACGGGCAGGTGATACTTTTTATATACGCGGGAGGCGGTGCCGCCGTTGGTGAAGATCGCGGCTATGTG
Organism: uncultured Clostridia bacterium; assembly: GCA_947165805.1. Taxonomy (GTDB): domain Bacteria; phylum Bacillota; class Clostridia; order Oscillospirales; family Ruminococcaceae; genus Ruminiclostridium_E. The sequence goes on along the minus strand of CAMVBT010000020.1, from coordinate 5,680 downwards.
TGCTGCCGAGAGTATGGGTTTGAGGTCTGTGGGGACTATATTGCGTATGCTCGAATCCGACGAACCCGCTATGTCGCACTCGTATATCGCGTCGTAGAGCGCTATGCGGTGTTTCAGCAGAAAGGCTCTCTTTTCCTCGGTCGTCTGCGGGAGCTCGTCGTCTGTTACCGCGGCGAGGACTTTCCAGAAACGGTTCTGCGGATGTCCGTAGTAGAACTGCTGCTCACGGGACTTGACGGACGGCAGGCTCCCGAGTATCAGTATCCTGCTGTTTTCTTCATACACGGGCGGAAAGCCGTGGGTTATGTGCTCATACTGCATAGGACGGGGCTCCTCTCTGAAAACAAAAACCGCCCGGTCATACCGGGCGGGCTCTGCTTTTTATCAGTCTTCGGTGTTCTCTTCGATATATTTTACGATATCGCCGACAGTCTTGATATTCTCAACCTGATCGTCGGGTATCTCGATATCGAATTCGTCCTCGAAGCTCATAACGAGATCAACTATATCAAGGGAATCCGCGCCGAGATCGTCCTGTATGTTGGAGCTCTGTGTGATCTTATCCTCCTCCACGTCGAGCTGATCTGCGATGATGCTCTTAACCTTATCAAAAATCATAATTGCTGCCTCCTTATATTTATGTTTGTTCTTATCGCAATATCATTATAAATGATACTGCGCAAAAAATCAATAGCTTTTTGTATTTTTTAAAAAATTAGCAATTTACAACAAATTTATCTGTGCATTTTAAGCACATTGCACATCTTACCTGTCAGCTTTCGGCAAAAACGCCTATTTTCCGGAATTTTTCGTATCGCCGTTCAAGCAGCTTATCCGTGTCAATGGCGGAGAGCCGCTGTATCGCGTCGGCGAGATAGTCGGAGATGTTCTCGGAAGTGAGCGCGGGGTCGTTGTGAGCTCCGCCGTCCGGCTCATCTATTATATGCTCGCACACGCCGAATTTTACCAGATCTTCGGCGGTTATCTTCATCAGCTCGGCAGCCTCCGACTCGCGGGAAGCGTCCTTCCAGAGTATGGAAGCAAATCCGCGGGGCGAAATGACCGAGTAAAGCGCGTTCTCCAGCATCGCCAGCTCGTCGCAGACCGCGAGAGCAAGGGCTCCGCCGCTGCCGCCCTCTCCGAGCACTATGGAGATGATAGGCGTTTTCAGCGTCATGAATTCCATAAGGTTCCGGGCTATAGCCTCGCCCTGTCCGCGCTTCTCGGCCTCTATGCCGCAGAAAGCGCCGGGTGTATCGACGAGACATATAACGGGTCTGTGAAATTTCTCGGCCTGCTTCGCAAGGCGCAGAGCCTTGCGGTAGCCCTCGGGATGCGGCATCGAGAAATTCGAGCGCTTGTTCTCCTCAAGGTTGCGTCCCTTCACCTGCGCGATGACTGTGACCGGCTTTCCGCCGAATGTCCCGACTCCGCCGATTATGGCCGCGTCGTCGCCGTAATGCCTGTCTCCGTGAAGCTCAAGGAAGTTCCCGAACAGCGCGGGTATGTAGTCTCTTACCGTGGGTCTGCCCTTCATGTGGATAACGGCAAGTCTTTCGGTAGCCGTAAGATCGTTCATTATCTGCCGCCTCCCACATAATCACCGTCACGGGTGTAGTTGTGCGTCCTGAACACCTTTGAGAGCGTCGAACGCATATTCTTGCGCTCTACGATCATATCCACGAAGCCGTTCTCAAGCATGAACTCGGCGGACTGGAAATCATCGGGGAGCTGCTGCTTTATCGTGTCCTGTATCACGCGCCTGCCCGCGAAGCCTATCAGCACCTTGGGCTCGGCTATTATTATATCGCCGAGGCTCGCGAACGAAGCGGTCACGCCGCCCGTCGTCGGGTCCGTCATTACCGTTACATAGAGCTGGCCTGCCGCGCTGTGTCTTGCCACGGCGCCCGAGGTCTTCGCCATCTGCATGAGGGAGATTATGCCCTCCTGCATTCTCGCGCCGCCCGATGCCGTGAACAGCACCACGGGGAGCTCGTGCTCGGTGGCGTATTCAAATGCTCTTGTTATCTTCTCGCCCACAACGCTGCCCATGCTCGCCATCATGAAGTTGCTGTCCATGATGCCTATGACGGTATTGTAGCGGTGTATGCGGCACACGCCCGTTATAACGGCTTCGTTTATCCCGCAGCTCTCGCGCAGAGCGGATATCTTCGCCTCATAGCCGGGGAAGTCTATCGGGTTCATCGAAGTCAGTCCCGCGTCAAGCTCGGTGAAAGTGTCCTTGTCCGCGGTCATCTCCAGACGCGTTCTCGCGCTTATCCTCGCATGGTAGTTGCACGCGCCGCAAACCGACTTGTTGCGCTCGAAGTCGTCCCTGTACGACACCGAGCCGCATCTCGGGCACTTGAACAGAAGTCCCTGCGGTATCTCAACGCCGGCGCCGGGCTTCTTCGCCTTAGGCTCCTTCGGTTTTACGTCTGCCTTGGATCTGTCCTTTACGACCTTGAAAAGATCCTCCAATGCCATTTAAATAATCCACTCCGTTCGTTATGAAAAGTCCTTGCGGTCAAGGAAGCCTATGTCGAACTGACCCTTCATGAATTCGCTGTCCCGCAGCAGGCTGAGCTGATAGTCTATGTTGGTCTGTACGCCCTCTATGAGCATCTCGCCGAGAGCCACCTTCATCTTCGTTATCGCCTCGGCTCTGTCCCTGCCGCGGACGATCAGCTTTGCTATCATATTGTCGTAATACTGCGGTATCTCATAGCCCTGATAAGCCGCGGTGTCTATCCTTATGCCGAATCCTCCGGGGACGTGTATGGACTCTATCTTTCCCGGGGAAGGCCTGAAGCCGTTCTTCGGATCCTCGGCGTTTATGCGGCACTCGATGACGTGACCGCTCAGGTGCACGTCCTCCTGCTTTATATCCAGCGGCAGACCGCTCGCAATGAGTATCTGCTGCTTCACAAGGTCGATATCCGCCGCCATTTCCGTGACGGGGTGCTCGACCTGTATGCGCGCGTTCATTTCCATGAAATAGAAATTCCTGTCCTTGTCAACAAGGAATTCCACCGTTCCGGCGTTGGTGTAGCCGCACGCCTTTGCGGCCTTCACGGCTGCCTCGCCCATTTTCTCGCGGAGCTCCGGGGTCATTATCGGGCTCGGGGATTCCTCGAGCACCTTCTGACGCCGTCTCTGGCAGGAGCAGTCGCGCTCGCCGAGATGTATCACGTTGCCGTGCTCGTCCGCGAGTATCTGTATCTCGATATGACGCGGGTTCACGATGAACTTTTCTATATATATATCGTCGTTGCCGAAGAAGCGCAGAGCTTCCTGCTTCGCGGCAGTGACCGCGGGCTCCAGCTCTTTCTCGCTGTCGGCACGTCTGATGCCGCGTCCGCCGCCGCCCGCGCTTGCCTTGACGAGTACGGGGTAGCCTATCTCCTTAGCGATGCGCTTTGCCTCATCGAGGTCTTTTACCACGCCCTCGGAGCCCATGACCACGGGAACTCCGGCATTCATCATCGTGAGCTTGGCGTTGGCCTTGTCGCCCATGGAGTCCATGGCGTCGGCACCGGGGCCTATCCACTTGATGCCGCACTTATTGCAGAGGCGCACGAAGCGGCTGCTCTCGGACAGGAATCCGAAGCCCGGGTGTATAGCCTGAGCGCCGGTTATCTCGCAGGCGGCGAGAATAGCTCTCGAATTGAGGTAGCTTTCGGTGCTTCTGGGGCCGCCGATGCAGACCGATCTGTCGGCTATCTGCGCGTGGAGCGCGTTTTTATCCGCGGTGGAATACACCGCTACGGTCTCGATGCCGAGCTCGCGGCACGCTCGGATAATTCTGAGCGCTATCTCGCCGCGGTTGGCAATAAGTATCTTATCTATCATCTTTATTTTCCGTTTATACAAGCTTTTTTATGGGTGCTTTCCGGTCACTTACAACTCAGGGTTTTACCTGTCAGGTATCTTCAAAAGGCGCACTACCTACCCCCGCTGCAAGGCGAAGCGATTTGTTTTAGGAGCCGGCCCTTTTTTAAAAGGGCTGGCCGCCGGAGGCAACTCGAGCGTAAGCGGCTTCTTGTTCCCGTTCTCGAGCGAAGCGACTACTTAATTGCGAATGTAATTTCTGCGGTGCAGGCCTTTTCTCCGTTGACGGTGGCTATGCCCTTGCCTACTCCTACGGGGCCCTTGACCTTGATTATCTCTACTTCGAGGCGCAGGGTATCGCCGGGGACTACCTGTCTGCGGAACTTCGCTTCCTTGACGCCGCCGAAAAATCCGATCTTTCCCTTGTTCTCGGGCAGAGCCAGCATAGCCACGGCTCCGGCCTGCGCGAGCATTTCAAGGATCAGCACGCCGGGTACTACCGGGTAATCCGGGAAATGTCCTTTGAACCAGAAATCGTCCGCCTTGATATGCTTCAGCGCGACCACTCTCTGCCCTACCTCGATCTCCTCGATCTCGTCTATCAGCAGGAACGGGTCACGGTGCGGGATTATTTCCTTTATCTGCTCTATGTCCATTTTCATAGCGCTTTCTCCTTATTCTATCCGCATTATCGGCTCACCGAACTCGACGGTCTCGCCGTCGTCGGTCATTATCTCTGCTACCACGCCGTCGTATTCGCTCGTTACCTCGTTCATCAGCTTCATGCTCTCGATGATGAACAGCACATCGCCCTTGTGCACCTGACTGCCGACACTCACATAAGGCGGCTTTTCCGGTGACGGAGCGGCATAGAACGTACCTACGATCGGGGAGGTCACGATGTTTCCGGGCTTCTCCTTTTCCTGCGGAGCGGGAGCGTCCTGCGCGGACTGCTGACCCGGCTGCTGCATCACGGGAGGCATGGGCGGCATGAAGTGCGGGTGCTTGTCGCCCAGCTCTATCTCAAATTTGTCGTTCTTTATGCGGAAATACCCCAGCCCGCTGTCTTTCATGAGCTGTATGTATTCCTTCGCGACGTCGATAAGCTTGTCGTTTTCGTACTGCATACATAAGTCCCTTTCAGATAATCATTCTACGGGCAGGAAACACAGCGCAGCGTTGTGTCCGCCAAAACCGAGCGAATTGCTTATCGCTCCGGTGATCTTCATTTCCCTTGTGCCGCCCTTGCAGCAGTCAAGATCACATTCCTCGTCATCAACGGCAAGTCCCGCCGTCGGGTGAACGAAGCTCTCCTTCATCTGTAACGCCACAGCCACGGCTTCAAGGCCGCCCGCCGCTCCGAGCAGATGCCCGGTCATGGACTTCGTGGAGTTGACTGCCATTTTGTAGGCGTGGTCGCCGAACACCTTTTTCAGCGCCGCGGTCTCGGTGCTGTCGTTGAGCTTTGTGGACGTGCCGTGGGCGTTGCAGTAGTTGATCGTGTTGAACGGCACCATAGCTTCGGACACCGCAAATTCTATCGCCTTTGCGCCCGCATCGCCGGACGGGTCGGGGCTGGTCTCGTGGAAGGCGTCGTTGGTAGCGCCGTAGCCGGCGATCTCCGCGTATATCTTCGCGCCGCGGGCTTTCGCGTGCTCATATTCCTCAAGTATCACTATACCGGCACCCTCGCCGAGCACGAAGCCCGAGCGCTCCTTGTCAAAAGGTATCGACGCTCTGTCGGGGTCGGTGCTCCTCGTAACCGCGTGCATATTGTTGAAGCCCGCCTGAGCGAACCCTATGCTGCACGCTTCGGAACCGCCCGCTATGGCGCAGTCGAGATAGCCGT
>CAMVBT010000019.1 GCA_947165805.1 uncultured Clostridia bacterium | reverse complement strand
GACATCAAGGAATGTGTCCGCCTTAAAAAGGCGCTGAAAGCGTATTTTAAGGCTTACGATACATCGGGCAGCGATGTACCGCCGCACGCCTGTCTGCTATCCCGTTATCTCTTGCCCTTGTCGTAGATCTCGCCTAGCGCGCGGGGAGCCTTGTTGTGCTTGCTGAAGAATATCAGCAGGAACAGAGTAAGTACATAAGGCAGGATACGCACAAGGTCGTTGTATGTAGAGGGCATGCCCAGCTGTTGTATGAGCGTCTGTCCTCCGCTCCTCGCAAAACCGAAGATGAGACAGGCTCCGAGAGTAGGCAGCACAGACCAGTTTCCGAATATCAGCGCGGCAATGGAAAGATAACCGTAGCCTAGGTAGATGTCGGGGGAGAAATTTGCGGATATGGAATACGCGAAGCTCATGCCTGCTATCGCGGAAAGCCCGCCGGAGATAACTACTGCCAGAGTTCTCACGCGGTTTACATCGATACCCGCCGCATCGGCAGCGTGCGGATTGTCGCCGCAGGCTCTGAGGTGCATACCGAACGGCGTTTTGTACATCACGAACCACATTATCACCGCTATGACGACTATCATCACCTCAAAGGGATAGAGATTTGTGAACACAGCGCCGAGAACGGGAATATCCGACAGCACCGGCACCGTGAAACGCACGCTCGTTCCCAGTACGAACTTATTTGAGGTCTGTGAAAAGATGCTTTCGTTCAGGCGCTTGGTAAGAAAGCTGGTGAGCGCGGCAGCGAGGATATTGACGACAACGCCGCTTATAACCTGATTTGCCTTGAATTTTATGCACAGGAGTATGTGGACGAATGAGAAAAGCATTCCGCCTGCCATAGCCGCCAGGAAGGAGACATAATACGGCACCTGCGATGTGCCGTCCATGTTCTGCATGAGCAGCACTGCAACAAGCGCTCCGGAAAACGCTCCGAAGCCCTGCATACCCTCAAGGGCAAGGTTGGTTATACCGCTCTTTTCGCTGAAAATACCGCCTATCGCCATTATGAACGTGGGAAGAGCAAAGGCACGTCCGTCTATGATTATCGTATCTGTCGCGATGCCTGCACCTCCTTCTTGTCCTTAAGCTCCGTTTCGAGTCTGCCCGCGTACATTCTCATAAATTCCGCACAGGCGGCAAATATCAGTATCACGGACATAACGAGGTCGGCGATCTCGTTCTCCACACCTTGCTGAGAGCTCATATATACAGAACCCTTTGAGATTATCGTGATAAGGAACGAGGAGAATATGCAGCCTATGGGATCACAGTTCCCGAGGAGCGCCACCGCTATTGCGTTGAAGCCCATGCTTGGAACAACGCCCGGCTGTATGGAGCCGTAGTAGCCGCAGAAATAGGTAATCCCCGCAAGTCCCGCAAGCGCACCCGATATGGTCATCGAGAGTATCATGCTTTTTGATATGCCGATACCCGCGTATCTTGCCGCCTGCCTGCTTTGACCTACCGCCTTTATCTCAAATCCCATAGTCGTGCGGTTCATCAGGAACCATATAATTATCGCGGAGATTATCGCAAGCGGGAATGCAAGCGGTATATTGAATTTCAGGTCAAATGCCTGAACATTCGTTATCGTGAGTCTCGCGGCATCGCTCACCGGATTGCTCTGGCGGGATACGGAATTCACAAAATAAGTGTTGATGAAGAATGTGAAAACATACATGAGTATGTAGTTTATCATGATCGACGAAACGACCTCATTGATATTGAACTTATATTTGAGCCAGCCTATCAATGCGCCCGCCAGCGCACCCGCAGCCATGCCGATCACGATAGCGAGCGGCTTTGCGGCAACTGCCGCCAGATCGGAGTAGCCGACTGTTATGGCAGCGGTAAAGCCCGCCGCGAGCATCATACCCGACACGCCTATGTTGAACAGTCCCGCCTTCATAGCCACAGCTACCGAAAGCGACGCGAATATCATCGGCGTAAGTGCGTCCAGAAAGCTCATGAAATCGGTGAACATATTCTGCCGCCCCGCATAGGAGCCTTTCGGCAGAAGTCCCGAACCTTGCAGAAGGTTTCCGTATGCCGCAAAAGGGTTCTTGCCTATCGCCAGAAGTATCACGGCACCCACTATCAGACTTATGAGGATAGCGACCAGCGAGATCCTCACCATTTGCAGCTTTTCGCCGCCTATCACCTTCACTATAAGTTTCTTCATGCGCTCTCCCCCTTGTCCCCGACGCCCATCATGAACCGTCCTACTTCGTTGACCGTAAGCTCCGACGCCTTCGCGATACGGTTTATCCTGCCGTCGAATATCACTCCGATAGTGTCGGCGCAGTCCATTATTTCGTCCAGCTCAAGCGATATCAGCAATACCGCCGCACCTCTGTCACGCTCCTCGATTATCTGTTTGTGGATATTTGAGATAGCGCCTATATCGAGCCCTCGTGTCGGCTGCATGAAGATTATCAGCGGTGTCCTCAGATCTATCTCACGGGCGATTATGGCTTTCTGCTGATTGCCGCCGGACATAGCGCGGGTAGATGTTGCATTTCCCTTGCTGCTGCGTATATCGTATTCTTTTATGAGACGGTTCCCGTTTTCGTTGAACACTTCACGCTTCATTATATGATGCTTTGAGAATGTCGCGTCGTAGTACCGTTTCAGCGCAAGATTGTCACTGAGAGAAAAATTCAGCACAAGCCCCACATTGTGACGATCCTCCGGTATATAGGCCACCCCGGTCTCTATGCGCTTTCGTATCGGCATATTTGTAATATCGGTACCGTTCAGGGTTATCCTGCCTGCGGCACAGTCCCTCAGTCCCGCTATCGCGTCTGCGAGCTCGTTCTGTCCGTTCCCGGAGACTCCCGCCAGCGCGAATATCTCTCCGCTGCGTATCTCAAAGGACACATCTTTTACCGCGTCATTCCCCATTTCGCCCTTTACGGTAAGCCCCTCGACCTTGAGCACCGTCTCACCGGGTACCGCCTCGGCCTTTCCCGAAGAGAACGAGACCTCGTGTCCCACCATGAGCCGTGCCATTTCCGTGGTGGAGGTCCCGGCCACATCAAGAATGTCGATGAGTTTTCCGCGGTTGAGGATAGCGCACCTGTCCGCCACCGACTTTATCTCCTCCAGCTTGTGGGTGATGATGATGACTGTTTTTCCGCCGTCCCGCAGCCCGCGGATTATATCGAGAAGGTACTCGATCTCCTGCGGCGTAAGCACTGCGGTAGGCTCATCGAAAATGAGTATCTCGGCGTCCCTGTACAGCATTTTGAGTATCTCCACCCTCTGCTGTGTCGAAACATTCAGATCGCTTATCACCGAAGTCGGATCGACCTTCAGTCCGTATTTTTCGGAAAGTGCAGCTATATCGGCATTGGCTTTCTTTATATCCACCATAGGTATAAGACCGAGCAGCTTTTTTTTCGGCTCGGAGCCCAGAATGATATTCTCAGCCACGGTATAATCCGACACCAGACGGAAATGCTGATGGACCATTCCGATACCGAGCTGTGTGGCATGGCGCGGTGAAGTTATCCTAACCTTTTCGCCGCGAATGAATATCTCGCCCTCATCGGGTTCGTACATACCGAAAAGCACGCTCATCAGCGTGGATTTTCCTGCTCCGTTCTCGCCGAGCAGCGCGAAGATCTCGCCTTTTTTTATCCCGAGCGACACATCGTTATTGGCGATAAGTCCCGGGAACCGCTTGGTGATATGTTTCATTTCAATTATGTATCCGGAGTTGCTCATATACGGTTCTCCTGTTAATAAAGATAAGGCGGCGGCTTCGGTAAGCCTGCCGCCTATGGGTGTATAGGTCGTTATTCTGCGTCTATGCCTGTGAAGTTATCGGGGGTAAGTCCGTTGAAGTTGGCAGCGGGAACGATAGTTCCGTTCTTTATGAGCTCATAAGCCTTGTTTATCTTCTCGATCGCATCTGCCGAAAGCTGGCATCTGCCCTCTGCGCTTACATAGCCTGTGGAGTCGGTATCGGCGCCGAGAGTAAAGTTACCGCCCTTGAATGTGCCGGCAATAATATCTCCGAGCACTCTCTTGTCGTTCTTTCCCATGACCTTTAGCGCAGATGTGAGGATCACATTCTCGCTGCCGTTGACGCCGTCATCATACTGGTCTGTGTCACAGCCGATGACATAATCCTTTGCCGCACTTTCCTTTACCGCGGTGAAGACGCCGTTTCCGGAACTGCCCGCCGCAACGAATATGACATCACAGCCTTCCTTGATGAGCGCGTCGCCGACTACCTTGCCGTTTGCGGGATCGGCGAAGGAACCGATGTAGTTGCCGCCGACATTTGCGCCGGTAACATCTGTTCCCGCGTAGGAGGCGAGCTCAACTATCTCGGCTTTTGTGCCGTAGTGCTTGTTTGCGTAATTGACACCGGACATAAAGCCGTACTGATAGTTTACGTTCGAGGGGAACGCTATGCCGTTTACAACTGCTACCTTTTTGGTAACGGTGGTAAGAGCGGCAGCCATTCCTGCAAGGAATCCGCCCTCCTGCTCCTTGAACTGCATCGCGTATACATTGTCGAGAGTGGTCTCGTTGCCGCTTGAGTCGGACGGGAATGAGTCAACAAGTATGAACTTCTTTCCGGGGTTGTCGTTGGCGATCTCTGTGATCCCCGCGAACTGGAAACCGTCAAGCACGATAGCGTCATAGTCCGCAACTATATCCTGAACAGCCTGTATAGCGGCAGCGGTATCTCCCGTAGGCTCCTGTACCGGAGTAACGGACGAAGAGGGGTGCTCGGCGATGAAGTCGAGGATACCGTTATAGTTTTCCTGATTGAACGAACCGTCGTCTACACCGCTCGAGGAGCTTACTATAGCTATTTTGAGAGCCTTTTCGGAGCTTCCTGTGCCGTTGTTTGCGCTCTGTGTTGTCTGCTGTCCGCCGTTTCCGCAGCCGGCGAGCATTGCAGCAGCTGCAAGACAGGCGATCATTGAAATGATTCTTTTTTTCATGTCTTTATAATTCTCCTTTTTTATTATGTACCCCGCAAAGCATTCCCGGAACTCTTATCCGGCTGCGTTATAAGGTACTATACGTTGATATTATACCATATCTGCACCGAATTGTCAATTATTAATGTCTGCTCATCAATTGATAATGTCTGCTCATCAATTGAAAATCGGCTTAAAACAGATGAAAAAGCCGATTTTTAATTGGCAAAAATGCAAGGATAATATGCGGAATAAATAATTATCCTTGCAATTTTGGTTCGAGCGTCAGCGAGAAATGAGCTGACAGCAAGAAATGTGTCCGCGAAAATCCATAAATAACGAGAGGATTTTCGCTTCCCGAACGAAGTGAGATATAATATTGACCGATAACAAAAGGCAGTCCGGCTGTATGGAATCTCATATAACCGGACTGTTTAGTATTTTATAACTGTCAAGAACGCGCAGGAGCGAAGCCGCCGTCACGAATATAATTAATGTGTCCTCAATAACTGCCTTTCGGCAGTTATTGTTCCAAAGTCCTCAAAGAGGACTTTGGAAAGCCTTAAAATACGCTTTCAGCGCCTTTTTAAGGCGGACACATTCCTTGATGTCAAGCTCATTCCGCCCTGTGTGGGATGAGCAGACATTAATTAATGTGTCCTCAACGACCTCATTCTTCGGTTGTTGACCCTCACTTTGTCAAGCGCATTATATGATCCTGTTTATACATATAGTCAGCGGAACGTCGTTATTTCTGTATATCCCCGCGGTGATCTCGTCGTCGAAGGTAAAGATGCCTGTGATCTTTGCCTTCTCAAACGGATACACGAGCACTCTCTTGTTCTTGGGATCGACTATCCGGTATTGGCGCACCCCGGCTTTCATATACAGCTCGAGCTTTGCGACCATATCGTGGTCGATATTGTTTGGCGAAAGTATCTCTATCACCCAATCCGGAGCGCCTACGCAGCCGTGCTCGTCAAACTTGTCCGGGTCGCATACCACAAACACATCGGGCTGTACGGTATCCCTGTCATTCAGCTTTACATCGGAGGGACCCGGAACGACCCTGCATTTTCCGTTGTTTTCATAGAAATAGTTCCTCCGCAGTTTTTGAGCTGTTTATACTATATATGTAGTATAAATTTCAGCTTTAGTCAAGCTGTGACAGGAAACTTCTCACGGTCATACGATAAAACTCGCCGAAAAAATACAGATAGCGATGATCGGTAAAAATAGTAGTTTCAGGCGCAGTCATACTCAGCAAAAAAACAGGCGGAGCCGGGAAGAAAAACAGCATTTTTCTCGCTGTAAGACGCCTAAAAATACATGGGTAATGATATTACCCTATGACTGTATCAAACGTGGCTCAGCGCGCGTTTTTATTTTTGTCTGCACTGGTTGGATGAACTGTTCGCCAATCCATTTTGAAAATCCACCTTGCTATACCCGCTGTGACAGCTATCAAAACTTCAATGATATTTTAGCACATTTCAACGGGAATTGCATGAGTTTTCGACAATAATACGCTGCCTGTTCAGACATTTGAATGTGCTATAAAACGCGATAAGCGCAAAGGTCAATTCAAATCCGGTAACCGTATTTTCCGGAACTATGGCAGATATTTCCGGTTCACGCTTTTGTCCCTGTACTCCTTCGGGCTTACTCCGCAGTATTTCCGGAACGTTCTCGCAAAGTGGCTGTAACTGGAAAAGTGGAGAATGTCGGATATCGCGGAAAGCGTCAGATCCGATGATTCCAGCATATTCCGCGCGGTCTCGATGCGCTTGGTTATCACATACTCCGAGATGCTTAGACCCGTTTCACGCCTGAAAAGCACCGAGAGATAGGACTCGTTCAGCTTCACCGAACCGGCAAGCTCCCGCACTGTTATTTTCTCATTCAGATGATTGTGTATGTACTCTATGCAGCGGCTTATGTTTCTGGAGTAAAGAGCCGTCTTACGGGCGGCGGCTACCTGCTTTGTAAAGTACTCGGTCATTTCAAGGTGCAGATCGTACAGTTCCTCATAGGTCTGCGCCCTATCACAGCGCTGTATGAAAAGATCGCTGGCATTGTATGCTTTCTCGGCTTCCATGCCGCCTTCTATCGCCGCACGCGTGCACAGGGTGGCATGGCAGATATTGAGATACAGCATATTCCTGACCGGGTCGTCGGACAGATGTCCCACTTCGCCGGAATCCATTATCTTCTTTGTGGCTTCAAGAGAACGCAGGTCGCCGCTGCGCAGATACTCAAACTGCCGCATATCATCATCGTAACGGTGGTGGTGGAAGTTGTTCTCGCGGTTCATATATTCGCGGTAGACTATCCTCTTGTCCATTGAATCCTTCATTCTGACTCACCTCTTACCTTATAATAGCACATTCCCGGAATTCAGTCAATAATTATGCCGGAAAAGCAATAAAAATACTGTACATATTCCCGGAATAGTGCTATTATAATACCCTGAAAGAAGGAATGTTCATGAGATCATCTACACTGAAAATGACAGAGGGCAGCATATTGAGAAACCTTATAATGTTCGCTGTCCCGATACTTATAGGAAATATATTCCAGCAGCTCTACAACGTCGCCGACACCGCGATAATCGGCAATATCCTCGGTGACAGGGCATTTGCGGCAGTCGGGGCAGCGGCTCCCGTTTCCGGACTGATTATAGGATTCGCGGGAGGGCTTACAAACGGCTTTGCGGTGATAATCGCGCGATTCTTCGGGGCGAATGATACGGAGCGGCTGAAAAAGGCAGTTGCGCTGACCTATGTGCTGTCTGCGGTCATCGCGCTTGTGCTGACAGTCATAAGCCTTCTGACCCTGCACCCGCTTATGGCGGCGCTTCAGACTCCGGACGAGATAATCGCGGACACGGAGAGTTATATGAGCGTGATCCTGCTGTTCTCATGCGTGACTATTGCGTACAATATGCTTGCGGGAATGATGAGGGCTGTGGGCAATACGAGAGCCCCGCTGTACTTCCTGATAATATCCGTGTTCGTGAATATTGCGCTTGACTTCCTGTTCGTCAGCGGCTTCGGAATGGGTGTGGCGGGTGCCGCGTACGCTACCGTTATTTCGCAGGCAGTTTCGGTCTGCTTATGCTTTGTCTATGCCGTGAAGAAGTGCGGATTCCTGGTCTTTGACCGTTCATATTTCGAGATGAACAGGAACCTTCTCGCAGACCTGAGCATGACGGGACTTTCAATGGGGCTGATGTATGCCATAGTTTCTGTCGGTTCGGTCATTTTACAGGGAGCCGTGAATTCCCTCGGAACCGCAACGATAACGGCTCATACAGCCGCAAGGAAGATAGACGACATATTCATGATAACTCTCGGTACTATCTCAATGGCTTCCTCCACCTTCGCAAGCCAGAACTACGGCGCGGGAAACATCGACCGTGTGAAGACCGGCATAAGGTACAGCATATTTCTCGCCTTCGGCTGGAGCGCGTTCTCTGTGCTGTGCGCGGTGCTGTTCCGTGTGCCGCTGATATCGGCGCTTACCGGCACCGCAGACGAGACTGTCATTGAAACGGCTTCACAGTACATCATTATCAACATCTCATTCTATTTCGTTCTCGGAATCCTGCTCGTCCTCCGCAGCAGCCTTCAGGGCGTGGGCAGAAAGCTCGTCCCCGTATGCGGCAGCGGCATAGAGCTGATAATGAAAGTCATAGCCGCTGCGGTGGTGGCGCCTCAGCTGGGCTACTTCGGCATCTGCATACTTGAGCCCGCTATATGGACTGTCTGCGCAGTCATCGTGCTGATAGACTATGCCGTATTCATCAGGAAAGCGGAGGCCGAGCACGGCATACTCGGCAGCAGGCGTGTTTCCGAAAGGAACGCGGTGTGAACGGACGGGAAGCGGGTATATCAGTTGTTTTTAAACCCATACAGGGTGGTGTTTATCCGGTCTGTCAGCAAAATCAGCTCATCGTTATCAGGCGTTACGGCTTCGAGACGCCGCAATTCATAAAGGACCTGCGTGAGCAGATCCTTTAGTTAAGGCAACCTCTAAAAACCCGCTCTGAAACAATCGAATCGCTTCAAAAATGGCAAACACACAAAAAATGAGCTGAACCAGGATTACAGGGGAAATGAGATAGACGCTGTCATCGAAGACGAGAACGGTGATTGGTACGCTTTTGAAATAAAGCTCGGAGCCAATCAGATAGATCAGGCAGCCGCAAATCTCCTTAAAATACAAAAGGCCATCTCTTCGGAAGAAGACGGTAAGCCGCCTAAACTCTTATGTGTAATAAGCGGACTGTCAAATGCCGCTTACCAGCGTGAGGACGGGGTTTATGTCGTTCCGATAACAGCTCTTAAAGACTGAGAATATACATTCCCGACACCGCGTAAAACGGCATAAACGGGAAAGAGATACATTGAAGCCTTACCATGAGAGCGGCTTTTTCGGTCACTGCGTGGTCACTCGACGAGAACGCAGCTGTCAGCGGCTCCGCGAACACAGCGAGCAGAGCTCCCGCAAGCGTCAGGAATACCGTGCCTATGGTGACGGTCATACGGAACGCGGCTTTCACGCGGGCATACTGCTTCGCGCCGTAGTTTATCGCGCATATCGGCTGAAATCCCTGCCCGAAGCCTATCATCATCAGATATGCCGCCGCCGAGACGCGCGAGGATACCGTCATCGCGGCGATGAGCGACGCTCCGTAAGGCACAGCCGCGTTGTTGAGCAGTACAGACGCGATGCTCGTAATACTTTGTCGCGAGAAATTCGGAGCTCCGCCGAGCAGGATATGATACAGCCGCCTGTTTTTCAGGTCGAACGAGAAGAAGCGCATCGGGATATTCCCGTGCTTCGCGGAGATGATGTACAGCACGATGCACGAAGCGATCTGTCCGATCGTTGACGCGATACCCGCGCCCGTTATCCCCATATCAAAGCCGAGAATGAACACCGGGTCGAGGAACAGGTTCCCGAACATTCCCACGCCCATTCCGATCATGCCGTCCTTTATGTTGCCGCAGAGCCGGAGCTGATTGTAAACTGTGGTCGAGAGCATCTGGAACGGTATGCCGACGCAGATGACGGTCATATATGAAACTGTGCTGTCAAGCAGCTCTTCCGACGCGCTGCCGCCGAGGAGCTCCGAGAACGGCTGCACGAAAATGACCGAGATCACAGCAAGAAGAACGCCTGCGGCGGCGGCAAGGAACACGCCGAGCGAGGCGGTCTTTTCCGCTCCGTCGTCCGGCGTTTCTTCCGCTCCGATGAGCGGTCTGATTATACCCATGAGCCGCTGCGGAGCCTCGATGAAAGAACGCGAATAAATGCAGCAGCAGTTGAAATCGAGCTTGTAGCCGTTGTTCTCCATGAACTTGTCGAACATCTGCGCCATTGACGGATATTTCACGCGGATCTCCTCATACGCCATTCCGCCCTCGACATCGCGGCGGAGCGCGGGATCGCCGGTTATCGCCTCCGCGCAGAGCGTCTTTATCTGCGAATCATCGAGCGCGCGGGAAGCGCGGCGCTCTGCGCTGACCTTCGCTTCGGCAGTCCCGTCGTCCGCGTAGACTATCTCCGTCGCCTTTGAGCCTATGACGACATTCTTTACCCCGCCGCTTTTAAGAAAGATACTCATATAGAAGTTTTAAGCCATAGTATTTCTGATCTGCAGTCAGAAGTACTATGGCGTTTTTATTGACAATGCAGCAATGTTATGCTATAATTGTTACGAATATAAATCGGAATTTGTAGAGGAGTAATAGAAATGAAGCAAAAGGCAATACCTGTAAATTCGGAACAAAATCGTGACAAGGTTATTATTCGTACCAGTATCATAGGAATCCTGACAAATGTTTTGTTGACAGCTTTCAAGGCGGTGATCGGGATTATATCCAACTCCATCGCTGTTACTTTGGATGCCGTTAATAATTTGTCGGATGCCCTGTCCTCAATCATTACGATCGTGGGGACAAAACTTGCCGGGAAACTTCCTGACAAGAAGCATCCACTCGGATATGGCAGAATCGAATATCTAAGTGCAATGATCGTTTCAGGCATTGTTCTCTATGCAGGTATCACGGCTGCTGTGGAATCGGTCAAAAAGATCATCCATCCCGAAAAGCCGAACTACAGCATCATTTCCCTCGTTATTATTGCAGTAGCTGTCATTGTCAAAATCATTCTCGGAAGATATGTGAAGGCAAAAGGCGAACAGGTAAATTCAGGGTCTTTGGTTGCATCCGGCTCTGATGCGATGTTTGATGCCATTCTATCGGGCTCTGTTCTGGTTTCTGCAATTATTTTTATGATGAGTGGTCTTTCACTAGAAGCATATGTAGGTGTTGTGATAGCCGGCTTCATCATCAAGGCGGGAATCGAAATGATGATGGAAACACTGAATGAAATATTGGGAGTCAGAGCAGATAAAGAGAAAACGGACAAGATCAAAGAACTGCTTTCCGAAGAGCCGGAGGTCAGAGGGGCCTATGATCTGGTCATGTATAATTACGGTCCTGATAAGGATTTTGCTTCTGTTCATCTTGAAGTACCTGACACGATGACGACAAGGGAATTTGATAAGCTAACAAGAAGGCTGGAAAGAAAAGTCTATAAGGAAACTGGTGTTGTTCTTGCCGGCGTCGGACTGTATTCCTATAATACCAGCAACGATGAAGCTGCCGATATGCAGGAAGAAGTCCGTGACCGTGTTATGAAACATAACTGGGCGATTCAGTTCCATGGGTTCTATGTGGATACAGAAACAAAGGAGATGACGTTTGATGTTGTCATGAACTTCGATATCAAACCAAAAGAAGGAATTCAAATCATATATGATGAAATTAAGGCAGCTTATCCGGAGTATGATATACAGATTGCACCGGATGTGGATGTTTCGGATTGATAAACAAATTCTGATTTATCTTAGCAACCGTATAAAACAGAATGCCCCTGAGCACTTAAACGCTTGGGGGCAAAGCTTCTATATGGGTATCCGTCTTTGGTGCAGGTGTATGTATCTGCCGTGACGCGTCCTGAAACTACGCTCTCGCCCAGCCCGTAAGACGCGTTTATCTGCATCATGCCGCGGTCTCCGCTTACGGGGTCTGCTGTGAAGATTACTCCCGCGGTCTCGCTTTCGACCATTTCCTGAACGACAACCGCGAGTGCGATACCGCTCTGCCCGTAGCCCTGCTTCTGCCGGTAAACAACGGCTCTGCCGCCCCACAGCGACGCGTAACAATCGAGAATACGGGCTTTGACTTGTTCCAAACCTCTGACATTCAGATACGTTTCCTGCTGTCCCGCGAAGCTCGCGTCCGGCAAGTCCTCGGCGGTCGCAGACGAACGCACTGCTACTCTCACGTTTTCGCCGAGCTTTTCGTATTCCGCAAGAACTGCATTCCACACACTTTCGGGGAGATTTCCGGCTGTTATACGCTCGCGGAATTTTGCTGCTGCACTTAACAGTTTTGCTTCATCGTCACCGGCATTTTGCAGCTCATCGGTGATAAATCCCGCAAGCCCGTTTTCCGCTATAAATGCGCGGTACACGTCCGATGTAACGACAAAGCCCGTCGGAACTGCAAGTCCCGCAGAAGTCATTTCACCGAGATTTGCGCCCTTTCCACCCGCGGTCGGGACATCGTTCTTCCCGATCTCCGCAAAGCGTTTTACATACACATTTTCACTCATTTTCCACACCCGACCTTTTATGTTTTTTAGTGTGATATTTCACTCTTTTTATCATCTTTAAGATAGTTTCTCATGCTCGCAACGCCTATCGCAATCGTTGAAGAATTGTGCAGGAATGCCGATGTCGCTGGCGGCAAAATTCCGGCAACTCCGAGAATAATCAGACCGAGATTGAAACCGATTATCGCGCGGTAATTCCAGTGTATGCGCTTCATCAGCTCCGCGCTTATTTTCCGTAATGTCAGCAGACAGTACAGATCGTCCGCTGAAATTGTTATATCCGCGATCTCGCGCGCTATCGCCGCGCCGGTGCTTATCGCTATGCCCGCGTCGGCTTCGGACAGGGCAGGGGAGTCGTTCACGCCGTCGCCTATCATTATGACTCTGCGTCCCGCGGCGTGTTCCTTCTTCACGAACACCGCTTTGTCCTCGGGCAACACCTCGCAGTAGAACTCATCGACCCCGACCTTCGCCGCGACCGATTCGGCAGTGCGTCTGCTGTCGCCGGTCATCATCACGACTTTTGATATTCCTAACTTTTTCAGTCCGGTGATAACATCGGCGGCTTCGGGGCGCAGGGGGTCCTCTATGCAGATAACGGCGGCGAGTTTCCCGCCGACCGCAAGGTACAGGGGCGAGTATTCGGAGGGCAGTTCGTTCAGCTTGTTTTCCTCGCTGTCCGGAACTTGCACGCCCTCGTCCTCGAACACGAAATGGTAGCTGCCGATCACAGCTTTTCTGCCGTCTATCGAGCTCGATATCCCGTGCGCGACGACATACTGCACCGCCGAATGCTTCTCCTCATGGAGCAGTCCGCGCTTTTCGGCTTCGTTCACTACCGCGTTCGCTATCGAGTGCGGGTAGTGCTCTTCAAGGCACGCCGCTAATCGTAAACATTCGCTTTCGTCACAGCCGCCGAATGTCACTATCTTCGCAACTCTCGGCTCCGCGCGGGTCAGAGTGCCGGTCTTGTCGAAAACTATCGTGTCAGCTTCCGCGACGGCTTCGAGGAAGCGCCCGCCTTTGACTGTCATGCCGTGTGTGCTGCTCTCGCGCATCGCGGAGATCACCGAAACGGGCATAGCGAGTTTCAGCGCGCAGGAAAAATCCACCATAAGTATCGACAGCGCTTTGGTCGCGTTTCGTGTCAGAAGATATGTCAGCATCGTTCCGCCGAGGCTGTACGGAACGAGCCTGTCCGCTATGTGCGCGGCCTTGCTCTCCGCCTCGGACTTCATCTTTTCCGACTCCTCGATCATCTTCACGATGCGGTCGTATTTGCCGCTGCCGGAGGTCTTGTCAACGCTTATTATCACGCTGCCGTCCTCGACCACCGTTCCCGCGTAGACGTAGCTGCCGGGCTTCTTGTGGACGGGCATTGCTTCGCCCGTCATCGACGCCTGATTTACTTCCGCCTCGCCGTGTATCACCTTGCCGTCGAGCGGTATCATGCCGCCGGTGCGCACGATCATCTCGTCGCCCGCCGAGACCGTGTTTATCGGCACGAGCACTTCCGTGTCCGATGTTTTCAGCCACACCTTGTCAACGCCGAGCGACATCGTGCGCGCGAGATCGTCCACCGAGCGCTTGTGCGTCCATTCTTCGAGCAGCTCGCCGACTTTCAGCAGGAACATCACTGATGACGCAGTCTTTGTATCACGGCGTATCAGCGAAACAACAATTGCAGTCGCGTCAAGTATTGCTACTTCGATCTTTTGTCTCGCGATACAGCGGAGCGCTTCACGGACGTATTTGAGCGCCTTTATGACCGCGAGCGCGAAACGCACAGGCGCGGGTATCAGCAGCTTGCTCACATATCTTTTCGATATCTCGAATATCAGCTTGTTCTCGAACCGGCGGTCAAGCTCGCGGCTCGAACGTTCGGGTACAAGAGCGTTCGCGGTTTCATCGCTGTACGAGAACTTGGCGAGTGCAGTGATAACTTCGGAGCGCTTTCCGCTGTATTCTATCGCCGCGTCGCCCGTCCTGTCGAACACCTTGACGGCGGTTACGAACGGCTTCGCGCGCAGGTATATCTCGAGGATATCGGCCTGCCGGAACGACATTGATCTGCCGATGATATGTACCCTTATGCGCCCCTGCGATTCATGCAGTATCCGGCACTTCATGCTTCGTCAGCGGGAGTCTCTTCGCTCTCGTCCCCGATGATCCCGTCGTTTTCCGCGTCCGCTTCACGCGCCGCGTTGATATCACGGGCTTCCGCGAGGATATCGCCGCAGCCCTCGCGCACCTTTGTCGCCTGTGTCATTACGCAGTCCTTCGCGCGGATAACGGCGGCTGTCGTGTGGGCATATACCGTCCTTGCCTCCTTCGACGAAAGTATCTTCACTCCGGCTGTCCCGATCAGAAAGCCACCCGCCAGCAGGGCTATGTTCTTTAACGCACTCATTTTTCATTCTTCCTTTCGGCATACAAATATTAGCGTTTGCTAACCGCTGCATAGTGTTAGCTCTGCCTAACCTCATATAATATACCACTGTTTCCCGGAAAAGTCAATAGATTTTTCAAAATATCTTGATTTACGGCGGAGTTCGTGGTATAATGTTAGCAAAAGCTAATCTGTGGGCTGAAATATGTTCCCCACAGCCCGCGGGGACGGCGCTGAAAAGCTATCAAAAAGGAAGTGTCGATATGACAGAACTTATAAACGGCGTTCTGATACCGTTTCTCGGTACATCACTCGGGGCGGCGTGCGTGTTCCCGATGAAGGAGCAGCTCGGCGTGACCGTGCAGCGCATTTTAACGGGCTTCGCGGCGGGCGTTATGACTGCGGCGAGCGTCTGGAGCCTGCTTATCCCCGCGATAGAGCAGAGCGGCGAGACTATGGGTAAACTCGCGTTCCTGCCCGCTGCGATCGGATTTCTTCTCGGTATTGCGTTCCTGCTTCTGCTCGATAAGCTGATCCCGCATCTGCACCTGAACAGCGACAAAGCCGAGGGATTGCAGTCAAAGCTCCCGAAAAACATAATGATGCTGCTGGCCGTGACTCTTCACAACATTCCCGAAGGAATGGCGGTCGGCGTTGTATATGCGGGTATGCTGTACGGCGGCGGAATGTCGTCTTCGGCGGCTCTCGCGCTCGCTATCGGCATCGCGATACAGAATTTTCCCGAGGGCGCGATAATCTCGATGCCGCTCAAAGCCGAGGGAATGAGCAAGGGCAGGGCATTCACGGCGGGCGTGATATCCGGCGCTGTGGAGCCTCTCGGGGCGCTGCTTACCGTCGCGGCCGCGGGTCTGATAGTCCCCGCGATGCCGTATCTGCTCAGCTTCGCGGCGGGCGCGATGATCTATGTCGTGGTCGAGGAGCTTATCCCCGAAATGTCCGCGGGCGAGCACTCGAATATCGGCACGATAGCGTTCGCAGCGGGATTTACGGCGATGATGATACTCGATGTCGCGCTCGGATAAAGCGCGGCTTACTGTGCCGGCGGGGGTGGCTGCACCTTCGCCGGCTTTTTTTGTCGTTTTGCGGGCTGTATTATAAAGGTATTTTCTGCAATTGTAAATAATATATCCTGCATATTGTTTTTGCTTTTAAAGCGCGTCCGGAATTGCCTAAATGTGCCTGTACTAATAGTTTGCGGGCAGTCCGTCGGCTATCGGTACCTCGCGGATTTGAATTATTATTGTAAAATATATGCAAAAACGCTCCGCGCGGCGGTTAATTGTTTGGCAGGTCTACAAATAATGCAGGAAATAAAAATAAATCTTGCAAAAAGTGTTGACTCGGACTTTAAATCGTGATATTATTACTTCATTGAAACAAACGGTATCCGGAGGTTTTACGCTATGAACTATAAAGAAGGAGAAGTCCGTATTCCTGCAGGCTGCGCAATTTCAGGTTTCATAAACCGCGACGGCACACGCGTGAGCGGGTCGGACATAGTCAGGAGCATTTCGTATATGCACGACCGCTCAAACGGCTTGGGAGGCGGCTTCGCGGGGTACGGGATATATCCCGAGTACAAGGATCACTACGCTTTCCACGTTTTCTACGACACGACCGAGG
>CAMVBT010000018.1 GCA_947165805.1 uncultured Clostridia bacterium | reverse complement strand
TGAAGGGGGTCTGGGGGAAACTTTTTTTCAAAAAAGTTTCCCCCAGTCTCGAGCGGAGCGACCACTCGAGCGTAAGCGACTCTTATTCGGCTGCCGGAGGTTCGGGGGCTTTCGGCTCTGCTGCTGCGGCATCAATGGGGGTGCCGAGGTAATCGGGGAGCTTCATGCCTGCCTGATCGAACATTTCGCCGAGGGGAGGAACGGACTTGAACAGGCCGCTGATAAAGTCCGCGGTGGAGTTTTTGCCGTCGCCGCCCTTTGAGCCGCCGTCCCAGACGGTTACCTTGTCGATCTTGATATTCTTGATAGCGTCTACCTGGATCCTGAGCAGGTCTTCCATCTTATCAGCCAGCATGAGCTTGACTGCGTCGTCGGCGCTGCCCGCTGTGTTGACGAGTTCGCGCATACCTTCTGCCTGCTTCTGGAGAATTTCGCGCATACCGTTTGCCTGTGCTTCCATTTTCGCGAATATCGCGTCGGCCTCGCCCTTTGCCTTGCGGCGCATTACTTCGGCCTCCGCTTCCGCGGCGATCTGTGCCTGCTCCTTGGCAATCTGTGCACTTACGATGATATCCGCTTTCTGAGTGGACATTTCAAGCTGTGCACGCTGATCCTCGGCGAGCTTCTGGGCTGCGTAGGATTCCTCGCGCGCCTTCGCCGCCTGAACGGCTTCGGCAGCGGTCGCGAGCTTGAGGGCTTCCGCTTCCTTTTCACGGCGCTGTGCGTTGGACTGGGCTACCGCGATCTTCGCCGCGTTCTCACCCTCGACAGCCTTCGCGTCGGCAGCTGCTACCTGTACACGCTGGTCACGCAGAGCGTTCGCCTGACCGATCTCACCGTCTCTGCCCGTCTGCGCGATAGCTACCTTTGCGTCGTTTGCGGCCTTCGCGTCAGCCTCGGCTTCCTTGAAACGCCTTGTCGCTTCGGACTGCGCAACCGCTACCTTCGCGGAGTTTTCACCGTCTATGGCGCTCGCGTTGGCGGCAGCTACCTGGATACGCTGATCGCGGTTCGCGTTGGCTTCACCGATAGCACCGTCGCGGTTCTTTTCGGCAACGGATTTCTTCGCGTCGTTGATAGCCTTTGCAGCGGCTTCCTTACCGAGAGCCTCGATATATCCGGACTCATCTCTGATATCCGTAACGTTTACGTTGATGAGACGAAGACCTATCTTGCGGAGCTCGATCTCAACGTTGTTCGATACGGCGATAAGGAACTTGTCACGGTCTGTGTTGATCTCCTCGATCTCCATTGTCGCGATGACGAGACGGAGCTGACCGAAGATGATATCCTTCGCGAGCTCCTGCACCTGCTGCATCTTGAGACCCAGCAGTCTTTCAGCCGCGTTCTGCATAACGCCGGGCTCGGTGGAGATACCTACCGTGAAGCTCGACGGTACATCGACACGGATATTCTGCTTGGACAGCGCGTTTCTCAGGTCAACGTTGATCGAGATAGGCGTCAGATCCATATACTGATAGGACTGGATAATGGGGACGATGAACGCCGCGCCGCCGTGTATGCAGCGTGCGCTGCGCGCCTGACCGCTCTTGTCGCTGCCGACTTTACCGTAGATAACGAGTATCTTGTCGGACGGACATTTGCGGTATCTGGAAAGAATTCCCGCTATGAGAGCGAAAAGGATGATAACCACAACAGCTATCACTACAATGATAATGGGATCCATATTGCTTCCTCCTGTTATTTATAATACGCGGTCTCCCGCAATATTTACTGTTCCTCCGCGCCGATCCTTGTAACGTTCAGACCATCCACGGACTTTATCCTTATGCCGAACAGGTCTGCTTTCTTATCGGCTATCGTTCTGAAAAACGTGTCAAACGGCTCGCTGCCCTCGTAGTTCACCACAGCTTCTTCAAGCGCGGCGCTCATAGCTTCGGCAACGGTATCGTTCCTGCCCTCCTCGTCCATATTCTGGAATATCGGAGCGAACACCTCCAGCTTATCCTCGGGGAAGAAGGCCGCAACGACCGCCGAGGCGCGGTAGGTCTTGCCGTCCTTGCCCGTTGCCTCGTCGCAGAAGACTTCGACTTCGAACGGCGCTCTCGGCAGGTAGAAGAACTTGCTGCGGATCGAATACATATTCTCCCCGAAGCTCGCCTTTTTATGACTGATCTTATATGAGCCGTCGCGGTATTCTATACGGTAGAGGTACGCGTGCTTGTCGTCGAAGTTCTTCTCCTTCGGCAGCAGGAAATGCAGAGCCACAAGTCCGCCGAGCACTATGACCGCGAGCGTTGCTATATAAATAATGTCTAAAGTTTCCATAGAGCCTCCGGGTTAAATTTTTTCGACTACCAGAACGTTCCCCGCTCTTATGTCTATGACCCTGACGGGCGTTCCGTCGGGCAGAGCCGTGCCGCCGTCGGTTATCGCGTCGAATTCCACAAGGCGTTCGCCGCTTGTTATGTTCACCTTTCCCTTGCCCTTGCCGTCACCGGGTATCACAAGATAGACTGTTCCGGAGGCTCCGAGCAGGTTGCGGACATTGAGGGTGCCGTTCTGTGCCAGCTTTTTGGAAGCCCAGAGCAGCTTCGCCACGCCGTACATCGCCGCGAGTCCGAGCACAAGTCCGAGCAGCACCGCGATCACGGCGTTTTTCGTCATCGTGTATGCCGCGATCCCGACCCAGCCGAACACGCACAGGAACGAGATCATGCCCTGTACGGTGAAGAAGTTCATCGTGCCGATATCGCCGGGGCTGCTGCCGTCGCCGTAATGAACGTCGGTATCGAAGTCAGACGCGTCGCCGCCGTCCGCGAAGTCCGTACCGCCGCCGATATCGCTGTCGAAGCTGACATCTCCGTCAAGCCCCTCGATGCCGGAGGTATCGCTCGGGTTGACCCCGGCTCCGTCATGCCCGAAGCCGAGTATTATCATAATAGTCTGTATGAGCAGTATCAGCGTAGCGGGGACAGCCACGCAGTACATGATCTGCTCGAACAGCTCAAGGCCGTTCCACCAGTTATTGAACCATTCCATACGCCGCACTCCTCTCATTGTATGCGTAAATATTATTTACTTAAATTATACCACATTTTTCGCCGGTGTCAATGCCTTGGCGATATTTTTTTCAAAATCGTGATACCGCACAAACCGGACAAACGGTTTTTGGGCAGGCCGACGAAAATAAAAAAATAGCGCCCTGCCTATTGCAATTCTGCGGGTAATGTGGTAAAATCATAAGTAAATAAAATTTACGTAAATGTGGAACAACGTCAAGCATATATTACAAAAGGAGGAACGAAAAATGCTTCTGGTGACGACCGAATTTCTCGCGGGCGTGGATATCGAAATGCTCGGACTCGTAAAGGGCAGCACGATACAGACCGTGAATTTCGTCAAGGATTTCGGCGCAAGCCTCAAGACCATAGTCGGCGGTGAGCTCAAGCACTATACCCAGATGATGGACGAGGCGCGCAGGATCGCTACGGACAGAATGATAATAGAAGCGAGCGCTATGGGCGCCGACGCGATAGTGGGCGTGCGCTTCGCTACATCTGCCGTAATGCAGAGCGCCGCCGAGATAATGGCATACGGCACAGCCGTAAGGTACAGACGCTGAAAAATTTGTTATCACGGAAAGGAGGTACGGTATGGACTCCGTTGAACTCGGAAAAAGAATAAAGGAAGCCCGTCTCGCGCGGAAAATGACGCAGTCCGATGTGGTGGGCGATTTCATCACGCGCAATATGCTCAGCCAGATAGAAAGCGGCACCGCAACACCGTCGGTAAAGACGCTCACCTATCTCGCGAAGGTACTGCAGCTCCCCGTGAATTATCTTCTGCCCGATGAGCTCGAGGTCCCCGATGAGAGCGGCAATTCCGCCCTCAAGGAGATCGACGACCTCACGATAATGAAGAACGCGTTCAAGCGCGGCGATTACGCCGCCGCTGTAGAGCACGCCCTCCCGCAGACGCAGAGCGGAAGCATCGTCTACGACGAGGCCTGCTCGATCCTCGCCATGTCATATCTCGAGCTTGCGAAGGCGGCCGACGAGCCCCGCAAGGGCATGGAGTACGCCGAACAGGCCGCGAAGTACGGCGAGCTCGGTATCTTCGCCAAGCGCGAAGTCAGAGCCTCCGCGGTGCTGCTCTATGACAAGCTCGCCGAGCAGCTGTAGCCTATCCGCTGCCGGGACGGAAGAAAACTGCTCCTTTCGCAGTGAAAGGAGCAGCTTTTATATAAAAAGCGGAAAAGTCGGTTAACACTCCCGGGATAATGACCGCGACCGGGCTATTCAGGAACGCAGACGCGCTACCCCGTCGTTTTCCGCTTTTTAACATTATATGCGCCGGGGCTTACGGTGTGCCGTGTCCGCAAAGACGTTTTTCGGCAAATTATCACACCGTTTCGTCCGGGCAAACCTTGACAATTCGGAATTATAGTAGTATAATAGATGTATATGTGATACGGCAGGTGATCCGATGAAGTTTTACAGGTGGAACAAGCATTACCTCGGCTGGGGCATAACCGCTTTCATTGTGATAATCGCCTCGATACTCGTCGGGACGATGCTCGTCAATATCAACAGCATAGCCGCGGGTATAGGAAATTTCATAGCCGCGATAAGCCCGATAATCTACGGTATGGTGATAGCGTACCTGCTCTCCCCCGTAGTGGAGACATTTGAAAAACGCGTATTCGGAAAGCTCTTCAAAAAGAGCGACCAGCCCTTCGCGCAGATCGCCAACCACGAAATCGCGGAAAGCGGCAGCGACCGTGCCAGATATTCGCATCTGAAACTGTACGTCCGCAACAGACCGAGACGTGCGTTGAGCATCACGGCGACCTTCCTCATCTTCATCGGGATAATCGTGGGCATACTCGTCGCGATAATCCCGCAGCTCACATCGACCATAAAACTGCTGGTGGATAATATACCGACCTATATGTCGAACCTCGTTGCGTGGACGCAGGAAATGTTCACCAACTACCCCGAGATAGGCGCGGAGATCACCAACATGATCAACGACGCCGGCTCCACACTGCGCAACTTTTTAAGCACGTCGATACTGCCGCAGATGGGCGACTATCTCGGATTCCTCACCAACGGCATCATGAGCGTGGTCGGGTTCATACTCAATCTGATATTCGGCATCGTTGTGGCTATCTACTGCCTTTACAGCAAGGAGCTTTTCGCGGCTCAGGCTAAAAAGGTGCTCTATACTATATTTAATGTAAAGCACGCCAACGGAATGATCTCGAGCATGAGAAAGCTCCACCACTCCTTCGGCAACTTCATTACCGGCACGATCATAGATTCGTTCGTGGTCGGCTGCATAACCTTCGTGGTGACGACATTCGCGGGAGTTCCGTTCTCGCTGCTCGTTTCGGTGCTCATGGGACTGACGAACATAATCCCGTACTTCGGACCGTTCATCGGACTTGTTCCGAGCCTGTTCCTCATCTTTATGGAAAACCCCGTGATGTGCATTGTCTTCACGTTGATAGTGCTCATAATACAGAACCTCAACGGCAACGTCATAAGCCCGCGCATAATCGGCGACAGCACCGGACTGACGAGCTTCTGGGTAATATTCGCGATCCTCGTGGGACAGGGAATGTTCGGCTTCTGGGGACTGATAATAGGCATACCGCTGTTCGCGGTGATCTACAGCGCGGTAAAGACCTTCGTGGCCGGCAAGCTCGAGGCAAAGGGCCTGCCGTCCGGCTCCGACGAATATACCGATATAGACAGCATACGGGAGGAAGACCTGTCGCCCGTGTCGCTGACCGAGACTATCGCGGAAGAGCAGGCCTTGAAGGCAAAGCGCGAAGCGGAAACGAAAGAGCGTAAGCGCAAGGCGCGTGAAGAGAAGAAAAGCGCCATAAAAGAGACCATAGACGGTATCGTGGGACGCGAAGATCCCGCGAAGCGTGATACAGGCAAGGCTTCGTCCTCCGGCAATCGGAGCGGCGGAAACAAGAAGGGGGGAAAACGGAAATGAATATGGATAAGCTGAAGGCCGATTACGGCAACGTGCTGTGGTCGGGCAAGAAATGTATCCTCGGTATGCCGATATCGTTCACGAGGTATATACTGACGGACACGACGTTCTATACGCGCATCGGGCTGTTCAATATCAAGGAGGACGAGATAGAACTGTACCGTATCTTTGACAAGAAGATATCCTTCACCCTCGGACAGCGGATATTCGGCTGCGGGACCATAGCTCTCGCGTCAAAGGATATCGATACTCCGGAAAAGAAGCTCATCTCGATCAAGAAACCCCGCGATGTCAAGAAGCTGCTCGATGAGACTGTCAGAGTGCAGCGCGACAAGTATTATGTCCGCGGCAGGGATATGATCGGCGGAGCGGTCGATGTTCACGACGATATCATGCAGGACGATTTTACCGAAATATAGGACGATATTTAAGGCAATTTTGTGGAAATTATATGAATTTTTGCAAAAAAACAAAAAAGTTTGTTTTTCCGCGTCACCTTTTATATATAAATATCGTTTTATTATATAGAGGCGGTCGAGGCAAGCCCCGGCCGCGAAGCTTCAATCTGTCAAATTCCGCCGGCGGCGGATAAGGAAAAAGGAAAGGAAGATACAATGAACAAGCTGATGAAAAAAGCCGTGGCATTCATCACGGCAGGACTAATGGCAGCGTCGTGCTTCGGCGCAGAGGCATTTGCCGAAAGCAGGAAGTATGATGCGTCAGCGACCGCTGTTGTCGCTTACGGAGCGACAGTGGCAAAGCCCACCTATACCATAAAGGGAACAAAGGGCGTAAGAAAGATCAAGCTCTCCACCACCACGGCGGGCGCTCAGATCTACTACACAACGGACGGCACAACACCGACCAAGAACAGCAGAAAGTACACCAACGGCACTCTGCTCAAGATAACAAAGAAGGTCAAGATCAAGGCTATCGCCGTATCCGGCAGCTCGACCAGCGCGGTCATGATAAAGACATTCAAGGTAGCCACCAAGTACGGTGATGTCACCGGCGACGGAAACATCAACCAGAACGACTATTCGAGACTCAAGAACTACATAAACCAGAAGACATCCTATATCTGCAAGGACAACGCGGACTGCAACGACGACGGCGTTGTCAACCAGAACGACCTCACTGTTCTTTCGATGTACCTGAACGACAGCATTTCCAGCCTCCCCTACAGAGGAAACGCGGCCGTTGAGGTAGAGGACGAGGAAGCGGATGAGGAAGACATCCGCAATGTAAGCTCCTCGCTCCCGAGACCCGGCATCACGGTCTATAGGTCCATGGGCGGCAAGAGAGTCGAGTTCACAAGCACCGTGAGCGGCGTTTCCTTCTACTACACCCTCAACGGCGCGGATCCGACCACAAGAAGCAACCTCTACAAGGAGAAGTTCCTTATAGATACAGCCGGCACTTACACCGTAAAGGTCATCGCGTACAAGAACGGCGAAGAGAGCGCGGTACAGCAGACGACCGTAACGGTAGGTCAGACTTCTCCCGTTACCTGCCCCGTATCCACATCGACAAACTATGCCGATTCCGTACAGGTATCCCTCAACTGCGCAACAGCCGATGCTTCGATCTACTATACGACCGACGGCACAGACCCGCGCACGAGCTCTACCGCGAGAAAGTACACCAGAGTATTTGACGCTTATCCCGAGGCAAATGCCAAGAATGTTACCATAAAGGCTTACGCGCGCTCCAAGGCTAACGCGGACAGCACCGTATCCCAGTTCACATTCAATGTTACCGCTAACTTCACGATCTCCGGCAACGTATGGGACGACACATCTTTCTCGGCCAATATGGACGGTATCAAGTCGAACGGTGAAAGCGGCATTTCCGGCATCAAGGTATACGCGCTCAATGTCAACAACAATACCAAGGCTAAGGAAACAGTCACCGACTATGCGGGCAACTACACCCTCACAGGCCTTATGCCTACCAACACTTACAGGATCATATTCGAGTTCAACTATCAGAAGTACCGTCCGTACACTCTGACAAAGAACGGCGGAAACCAGGCTCTCCTGTCCGCTGCCATACCGCAGCTCGTTATCAAGAACGGCGGCGCTTACAACGCGACCGGCACACTTATTGCTCCCAACATAAACACGTACGCCAACGCGACGTCCTACAGCGGCTTCATCGGTCAGGCTGCGTCGTACACCACCTACACGTCCTCGGCAACAAATGTCAACCTTGCGCTCAGCTCCAAGGTATACGGCTCGCTCTCGCTGAGCATCGATACTGTCGGCGCTTATACCACGGCAACATCTAAAGTTCCGTCGATAATGAACGACGAAAAGCTCACATACAAGATCACAATTACCAATACATCCGCAAGCGAATCGCTGCAGGATGTGGCGATCGGTCTTTACTTCACCGATGCTCTCTCGAACATCAATATGGTGAAGGGCAATAACAATGTATATGTCACGAGCAACTTTGACGGAACGAGAAACGGCTACCGCTGCTACACGATAACCAATCTGCTCAATTCTTCGGCTCTTGCGGCAGGCCAGTCGATATCGTTCACCGTAAGCGGCAACGTAAACGCTCAGGTCGGCCAGAAGCTCAGCTGCTACGCGGAAGTTACAGCGTACAGATTCGCAAGCTCCGTATACGACTACTATTCGGTACCGGGCAACCTCGGCGGACCCAACAGCCCGAAAGAGAAGGACGAGGCAGCTTCGACCGCCATCACAGTCATCTCTTCCGCAGAAAACACAACGAACGCTACGATCTCCCTCGTTGACGACCAGTTGTTCAGCAGATCCGGCAAGTACCTCAACGACCTCTATCAGGGCGAGACCGTTACGGTACAGATCTACTTTGAGGGCATCACCGGCCAGTCGGATTTCGCGCTTGAATCATACGACGGCACCTGCGTGCGTCATTCAACTACGTTCAAGAAGCTCGGTTCGGGCTATCTGCTCGAGCTCACCGTAATAGCAAATACCTCCGCGATACCCGGTACAGCTTATTACAACATCTATATCAAGAAGGATCCTACCATTAAGCTGCGTCTCTCGTTCTCCGTACTCTCCATCTACAAGGACGGCGGCGCCACCGGATCATGGTAATGATACCCTGACTTCTTAAAAAAGCCGCCGCACCGATAAGGTGCGGCGGTTTTGTCATATTGCATAAATCCCTGAGAAAATATTTGTGCAAATTACCGCCCTTGTGCAATGCGGGATTTGCTGATATAATGTTAATATAACGGTGCGGAGAAAGATGCAAACGCTCACGCAGCCGAATAACTTCAAGGAGGGCAAAAGCTCAATGAATTACGGCTTTTTCGACGAAAAAAACAAGGAATATGTCATAACAAGACCCGATACACCCTCGGCATGGGCGAATTACCTCGGCTCCCCCGAATACGGCGCGATAATATCCAATAACGCAGGCGGCTACAGCTTCGTTAAGTCCGGCGCGAACGGACGTATTATACGTTACCGCTTCAACTCCGTTGCTACCGACCAGCCCGGCAGATATATCTATATCCGCGACGCGGAGACCGGAGATTACTGGTCGGCATCGTGGTCGCCGGTGTGCAAGCCCCTCGACGCGTACAAGAGCGAGTGCCGCCACGGCACGGCTTACACCGTGATAACCTCCGAATACTCGGATATAAAGTCCGAAACTCTCTACTACGTCCCCAAGGACGCGACCTACGAGGTATGGCGCTCGAAGATCACCAACACCGGCAGCAAGCCCCGCAAGCTGGCTGTTACGGGCTACTGCGAATTCGTGAACGACAACAACTATGAGCAGGATCAGGTAAATCTCCAGTACACACTGTTCATCACACATACCTACTTCAAGGGCAAGTATATCCTCCAGAAGCAGAATGAGGTGTTCAGGAATCCTCTGCTCAACCGCTTCCTCGGTCTTGCCGGACAGAAGATCGACAAGTACTGCGGCGACAGGGACAAGTTCGTCGGCAGCTACCACAGCTACGCGAACCCCGTGGGCGCGTCGGCAGACCTGAACAACGACCTCAACTTCAACGCCAACTCCTGCGGTGCTCTCCAGTCCGATATAACCCTCGCTCCCGGCGAGACAAAGGAATTCATATACCTGCTCGGTCAGAAGCCCGAGGACGAGGCCGAGAAGATAATCGCGAGATATGAGAAGCCCGGCGTATGCGACGAGGAGCTCGAAGTGCTGAAAAACTACTGGCACAGCAAGCTCGACAATCTCCAGGTGCATACACCCGACGAGAACTTCAACAACATCGTCAACGTATGGAACGCCTACAACTGCTTCATCACCTTCACATGGTCGAGAGCGGCTTCGTTCCAGTACTGCGGTCTGCGCAACGGCTTCGGCTACCGCGACACCGTACAGGATATACAGGGCATAATCCACCTCGCGCCCGAAATGGCGAAGAAGCAGATAATCTTCATGCTCTCCGCACAGGTGACCAACGGCGCGGGACTCCCGCTCGTCAAGTATACCCACAAGGCGGGTCAGGAGAACACCCCCGACGATCCGGACTATGTAAAGGAGACCGGCCACCCGAGCTACCGCGCGGACGACGCTCTCTGGCTGTTCCCGACAGTTTACAAGTACGTTTCCGAGAGCGGCGACAGCGCCTTCCTCGATGAGGAGATATTCTACGCGAACAACGGCGAGAAGGGAACCGTATACGACCACCTCAAGAGAGCGATCAAGTTCTCAATGGACAACCTCGGCGGCCACGGTATGCCCGCGGGTCTGCACGCCGACTGGAACGACTGCCTGCGCCTCGGCAAGCTCGGCGAGTCCACGTTCGTTGCGTTCCAGCTCGTTTACGCGATAAAGATACTGAAGAAGTATGCGGAGGAAAAGAACGACACAGAGTACATCAGGTACCTCGACGATACAATGGCTAAGCTCGACAAGATACTCGCTGACTGCTGGAACGAGGACAGGTGGATACGCGGCTACAAGGAGGACGGCACAGTTATCGGTCAGCGCACCGATCCCGAGGCGAGCATGTGGCTCAACCCGCAGTCATGGTCCGTCATCTCCGGCTATGCCTCCAAGGAGCAGGCGGAGAAGGCTATGGACAGCGTCGAGAGAGAGCTCAACACGCCTTACGGCGCTATGGTTATGTATCCTCCGTATGACAAGCACGGCTTCGACGGAGCTCTGATGCAGTGCTTCAACGCCTGCACCAAGGAGAACGCGGGCATATTCTCGCAGCCGCAGGGCTGGCTGATACTCGCCGAGTCCAAGCTCGGACACGGCAACCGCGCGTACAAGTACTGGAAGGAAGCGTCCCCGGCGACCTACAACGACAACGCCGAGCTGCGCGTTCTCGAGCCCTATGTATTCGGACAGTTCGTTGAGGGCAAGGACAGCCCGTTCGCGGGACGTGCTCACGTTCACTGGCTGACCGGTACGGCTTCGACCGTAATGGTAGGCACCACCGAGGGCATACTCGGTCTCAACCCCGAGACAAAGGGACTTGTGATCGACCCGTCCATTCCGTCCGAGTGGAAGGAATACACCATGGATAAGACCTTCCGCGGCAAGAAGCTCCACGTTACCGTGAAGAACCCGAACGGCTCGGAGCACGGCGTGAAGAGCGTCACCGTCAACGGCACGAAGCTCGGCGGCATACTCATCGAGGACTCCATACTCAAGGCGGAGAACGAAGTAATAATAGAAATGTAATACAAAGCGGGAACCCTGCGCGAAAGCCGCAGGGCTCCCTATGCTTTTGGAGAAGTTATGAATCTGGCAAACAAACTGACCCTGTTCAGGGTGATACTTGTGCCGTTCTTCATCGCGGCGCTGATGACGGGGATACCTTACGGCTTTACGGTCTCGCTGGTGCTATTCGCGCTTGCGAGTATCACGGATATGCTCGACGGCAAGGTCGCGAGGAAGTACAACATGATAACCGACCTCGGGAAGTTCCTTGACCCGCTCGCGGACAAGGTGCTCGTGGCGGCGGCTCTGATATGCTTCATCGAGCTGGGCTGGACTTATGCGTGGCTGGTATGGCTGATAATGGCGAGGGAATTCATGGTGTCGGGCGTAAGGCTCGTCGCCGCGGGCAGCAAGAAGAAGCTGGTGATCGCCGCGAACATCTGGGGCAAGCTTAAGACCGCCTCGACAATGGTGTCGATATGTCTGGTGCTCATAATGCACATACTGACCGGGGAGTTCGGCGTGCTGACGGAGCTCCCGGTGCAGCTCATAACGGACATACTGATGTATATATGCACGTTCCTGACCGTACTTTCGGGTATCATATATCTGTATGATTACAGGGAAATATTCAAAGAGGAAGAAAAGTGAAGAAAGTCCTTATAGCCGCAAAAACGGCGGAGGCCTGCCGCATACTCGGCGAGCGCGTTGACCCGGAGACCTGCGAGGTGACCTCCGCCACCGACGGAATGACGGTGCGCGGGATAGACCTGAGCATGTACAGCGTCATCTTCATATCGGTGCCGCTGGAGAACGAGAGCGGGCTCGAGCTGCTGTCGGAGCTGCGGGAAAAGACCTCGGCGCACCTTATCGCGATAGTGCGCGAGGAGGCCGCGGATGCCGCCGTCAAAAAGCTTGCTCCGCTCGGTGTCTACATCGTGACAAAGCCCGTCAGCAAGACCGCGCTCATGCAGGCGATACGTTTCTGCGAGACAAACGCCGTCAGCGAGGAGGGCTACCGCCGCCGCATCGCGGAGCTCAAGCAGGAGGCTGAGCACGAGCGCCTTATGCACCGCGCCACGCTCATAGTCATGGGCAAGGAGTCCCTCACCGAAGACGAGGCTCACCGCCGCATACAGAAGCTCGCCATGGATCTGCGCGTCCCCAAGCATGAGGTCGCGGAGGACATCATAAACGGACTTCTCATATAGCAGTTGTGATATATAACAAAAATTTCACCGCAAATATGAGGGTTTTGCCTAAATCGTTTACAGCGGCAAAAAACAGGCCTGCTTTCGTATTGACACACAGATAAAAATATGCTATACTTTATTTAAGCATCACTATGCTCATTTTTACGGAAAAGAGGTTTTATGTATGGCTGATACGGATGTACCGAGAGGCGGAGCCTACGTCGAGGACGAATTCGGTCTCGCGCTCAAGGGTTACCTTATAGTGAGGATAGTATTCTATACGATCGGCGTATTCATGATACTCGGCGCGCTTATCGCGCTCATATTCGGGGCGACCACGCTCAATGACCTTGTGAGCAACGCCACGGCTCTGAACTCCACCAACAAGACGCTCAACGACTGCTTCAGCGGACTTCAGATATGTATGTATGTTCAGGCGTTCTATACGATAGCGTCGGCTGTTACGGTGACTCTGCTCTACATAAAGCGCTCGAAGCTCTTCGCTTTCATCGACATCGGACTTTTCGTGCTCTTCACCGTGGTATTCTTCATCATGGGTTCGACGGAGCTTCTGACCAACGGCTCGGCATGGCTGCTCTACTTCCTCCTCAATCCGATATGGTCGTTCATAGCGCTGTTCGGCGGCAAGCACTTCGCTTATATGCCGATGATGTAGGGGAGGCAGATGTATGATTCTTTCACTGTTTATGGATAAGCTCGGTATACCCGTTGTACCGATGATACTGATGATACTTTCGATCCTTGTGCTTATCGCGGGATTTGCCTTCATGATATTCAGACACATCTATGAAAAGGGCGAGTCCGATATAGACCCCGCGCTCTACAAGCGGATACAGGTCATAGCGGCGTGGACTTTCGTAATCTACGCGCTTATCGAGATGCTCGCGGCTGCCGCCTGCATCACGGTGAACGAGGCCTGCAGGAACGGATATCACTACGATATCGTCAAGGGCGTATGCCGCTTCTGCACAGGCTTCAAGGATACCGCATCGCACTCCGCGGCTTCCGACTGCCTGACTCTCGGCGTTTACTTCGACGCTTTTATCCTGAACTCGTTCATCACGAACACTATCCATGTGATAGGCGAAATGATCGAGAGCAAGAGGAAGAAAGACTGAATCAACAGAATGACAGGACGGACAGACTGTCACCCGGCAACGGGCGGCAGTCTGTTTTATTTCGGCTCCCGACAGCCCGTGACAAAAAACGATTTGACAAGCGGGCGATTTTGTATTATAATAAGAGCACTATTGTTTTTTACAGAAAACATACCGATCGTTCAACAGTTTCCCGCGGAGGAATGTTATGAAAAAAATAAAAGGGATAATTTCCGTAATTATATGCGCGGCACTGCTGGCGGGCTGCGGCAGGGCGCCGGAGGCTCCCGCGGATACGACTGCCGCTTCGGAGGCTCCGGCTGTCTCCACGACCGCAGCGACGAAAGCTCCCGTGAGCGCCGCGGCGGCGCTGGACGGCGAGGACGAGCCCGCTGAGACAGCAGTCAGGGAAGTCAAGCCGCTGGTGATCTCGGCGGACGGACTTGATGCCGACTATTCGCCGTTCGTCAGCGAAACGGATTTCGACAGACTGATCTCGAAGGCCTGCTTCACGCGGCTGCTCGGCAGGACGCGCTCCGGGAACACCGTGCTTAACGGCGTTACGGGCGTGTCGGAGATGTACAGCGGCAGAAAGTACGACTATGAGGGCATCGCGGATACCGCCGTCACCCATGACGAGGAGAACGGCACGACTACCTACGCTTTCAGCCTGCGCACAGATGTCGGATTTGCGGACGGCGAGGTGCTTGACGCCGACGACGTCATTTTCACGCTGTACGCGGCGCTCTGTCTGGGGCTCGATGACGGGCTCCGGGACGCGGATATCGTCGGAGCCCGGAACTACATATACAACAGCCCGATAGCCGAGGAGCTGACCGACGAGCAGCTTACGGAGGCTCTCGCCTCCGAGGAAATTGTTCCGCTTATCCGTGAAAAGCTGATAATACCCGTGCTGAAAGAACAGTACAAGAACGTCGAGGCTCTGTACAGCGACAATTCGTATGATATCTATACCGCCACATATCCCGACCCGATGAAGCTGTTCGTCTTCTTCTGCGCGGCGGACAAGTCCTATGAGGTGCCGGAGGGCGCGGATAAGGACAGGGTGATTTCCGATGTCGCGGACGGCTACGGCGCCGATTACCGCAGGCTCGCGGCTCTTACGGCGGGCGACGGCAGCGCATTCGACAGCGACGCGCTTTCGATAGCGATAGCCTTCCTCACCTCGAAGCAGCAGGCCGAGGACGGCGGCTCCGCGGGTCCCGTGAAAAACATATCGGGCATAGTCAAGACCGGAAAATTCAGCCTCGCGGTCACGGTGCACGGAGGAGGAAAGCGCCTTGAAGACGCGCTCTGCGGACTTCCGATAGCGCCGCTGCATTATTACGGCAGCGAAGAACAGTACGATTATGAAAAGAACAGGTTCGGCTTCGCAAAGGGAAAGGCTTCGGAGCTCGTGACCGTTCACGCCGGTGAGCCCATGGGCTCCGGAGCATATACTTTCGCGGAAGCGGAGACCGACCGCATGATGCTGACCGCGAACGATAATTTCCGCGGCGGCAGTCCGCAGACAGCGAATATAACGGTAATTTCCGGCAGCGACCCTGTTGCGCTCATAGCCGACGGCATAGCGGACATCACCTCGGCGCAGGTTTCCGCCGGCCTGA
Source organism: uncultured Clostridia bacterium (assembly GCA_947165805.1). Lineage (GTDB taxonomy): Bacteria > Bacillota > Clostridia > Oscillospirales > Ruminococcaceae > Ruminiclostridium_E. Next base: position 1,255 of record CAMVBT010000018.1, on the reverse strand, counting down.
CGGAGCAGCGCGATGAGGCGAACCGTTCGCTCGAGAAGATATATACCGGCATCATCTGCGGCGCGGGCTACGGTTACGCGGCCTTTGACGTGAATGTCGTGAACATAGCCGGCGAACCGTTCTCCGAGCAGAGCTGTGCTCTGCGCAAGGCTCTTGCCGCGGTGACGGCGTACTTCCGCGACAGGTCGGTAAGAGAGTATTTTAAGGACGGCGCAGTTCCCGCGGAGCTGCCGTGTATCGGGAATATCATTATCGACACCTCCGCGGAGGACTACAAGGCTCCCTACACCGTCGATGCGAAGGGCGAGCCTGTTTTCACCGAGGGAATGACCGACATCGAGCGCCGCAACGCGGTCAGGAACGCCTGTCTCGGCTTCCTTGAAAAGGCCGGCTATACCGTGGAGAACGGCAAGGTCACCGAAGCTCCCGAGGGCGGAAGGCTCGTATTCACCGCCGAATACTCGGGCAGCGGCGCAGGGGATCACCCCGCGAAATACGCTTTCGAGCAGTCCGCAAGGCTGCTTTCCGAGATAGGCATTACGCTGAATGTGACGGATATGCCCGATGCGGGTTTGTACTACGACGACATCACGGCGGGGAACGCCGCGCTCGGGGCGCTTTCCTACTCGGGAATGCTGCGCGGGAAATTCGCGTCTCCGCTGTCGAAGGAGCTTGCAGGCGAGCTCGGCGAGCTCATAACCGCGGCCGAGGAAGCCTCCGCGGAGGACGCGCAGGCAGCTTATGCCGCGCTGTACGACAAGATGATATATGAGTACGCGGCGGAGATACCGCTGTACAAGCGCACGGTCAGCGTATTTTACAGCGCCCTGCGTCTGGACAGAGCCTCGCTGACCCGTGATATGACCGAGTGGTACGGACAGGCAGACGAGCTCCACAAGATAAAGATGAAATAAGGAAAAAACGATGAAAGTCGATGTACTTATACTCGCGGGGGGCTCCTCGAGCCGCATGAACGGCATAAACAAGCAGTTCGCGGAGATCGGGGGCGTACCGGTGATAATAAAGAGCGCGCTGGCGTTTGAGAGCTGCCCGGAGATCACGGACATCATCATAGCGGCGCGTGAAGCAGATATGAGCAGGGTGCGGGAGCTGTGCGGGGAATACGGCATCACGAAGCTGAAGACCGTCACCGCGGGCGGCGATACCCGCGTGTCCTCGGCGCGTCGCGCGTTTGAGTGCAGTGAGAACGCGGACATCGTGCTCGTTCACGACGGAGCGCGTCCGTACATAAAGC
>CAMVBT010000017.1 GCA_947165805.1 uncultured Clostridia bacterium | reverse complement strand
GATCGAGCTTAGCGAAAGGATCGTTCTCGAAGATCTTGGTGTCATAGTAAGCGCCGAGGAACTTGCCTGCGTCGTCTCTTGAGAAGCCGAATGTCATCTGAGTGAGGTCGTTTGTACCGAAGCAGAAGAAGTCAGCTTCCTTAGCGATATCGTCAGCTGTAAGAGCAGCTCTCGGGATCTCGATCATTGTACCGACTTCGTACTTGAGGTCGGAGCCTGCTTCCTTGATAACTTCGTCGGCTGTCTCAACGACTACCTTCTTGACGAACTTGAGCTCCTTGACTTCGCATACCAGCGGGATCATGATCTCGGGAACGAGGTTCCAGTCGGGGTGAGCCTTCTTGACGTTGATAGCTGCCTTGATAACAGCCTTTGTCTGCATCTTCGCGATCTCGGGATATGTTACCGCGAGACGACATCCTCTGTGACCCATCATCGGGTTGAACTCGTGGAGGGAAGCGATGAGAGCCTTGATCTGCTCAACTGTCTTGCCCTTCTTGTCAGCGAGAGCCTTGATGTCGGCTTCTTCTGTGGGAACGAATTCGTGAAGCGGAGGATCGAGGAAGCGGATTGTTACCGGATAGCCCTCAAGAGCCTCATAGAGCTTCTCGAAGTCAGCCTGCTGCATCGGTTCGATCTTTGCGAGAGCAGCCTCTCTCTCCTCAACTGTGTCGGAGCAGATCATCTCTCTGAACGGCCCGATACGGTCGGAATCGAAGAACATGTGCTCTGTACGGCAGAGACCGATGCCCTCTGCGCCGAGCTCTCTTGCCTTCTTGGCGTCTGCGGGTGTGTCGGCATTTGTTCTTACCTTGAGCTTTCTGTACTTGTCAGCCCAGCCCATAACTCTGCCGAACTCGCCTGCGATCTTAGCGTCAACGGTCTTGATCTGACCGTCATAGATGTTACCTGTTGTACCGTCGATGGAGATCCAGTCTCCCTCAACGAAGGTCTTGCCTGCGAGAGTGAACTTCTTGTTCTCCTCGTCCATGTTGATATCGGAGCAGCCGGATACGCAGCAGGTGCCCATACCGCGCGCTACGACAGCAGCGTGGGAGGTCATACCGCCTCTAACTGTCAGGATACCCTGAGAAGCCTTCATACCGGTGATATCCTCGGGGGAGGTCTCAAGTCTTACGAGAACGACCTTCTTGCCCTGCTCCTTCCACTTTTCGGCGTCGTCAGCGGTGAATACGATCTGGCCGCAGGCTGCGCCGGGGGAAGCGCCGAGACCCTTGCCGATAGGAGTAGCTGCCTTGAGGGCTGCTGTATCGAACTGCGGGTGGAGAAGAGTGTCGAGGTTGCGGGGGTCGATCATCAGAACAGCTTCCTGCTCTGTCTTCATTCCCTCGTCAACGAGGTCGCACGCGATCTTGAGGGCAGCGGGAGCTGTTCTCTTACCGTTGCGGCACTGGAGCATATAGAGCTTCTTGTTCTCTACTGTGAACTCCATATCCTGCATATCGTGATAGTGCTTTTCGAGAATGTCGCAAACCTTTACGAATTCAGCGTAAGCCTCGGGGAACTCCTGCTCCATCTGAGCGATAGGCATAGGAGTACGAACGCCTGCAACGACGTCTTCGCCCTGTGCGTTCTTGAGGAACTCGCCCATGAGCTTCTTTTCGCCTGTTGCGGGATCTCTTGTGAACGCAACGCCTGTACCGGACTCATTGTTGAGGTTGCCGAATACCATGGGCATTACGTTTACTGCTGTACCCCAGCTGTACGGGATATCGTTGTCGCGGCGGTATACGTTTGCGCGCGGGTTGTCCCAAGAACGGAAAACTGCCTCGATAGCGAGCTTGAGCTGTTCGATAGGATCGGACGGGAAGTCCTTGCCGAGCTGGTTCTTGTATTCTGCCTTGAACTGAGCCGCGAGTTCCTTGAGATCGGCGGCTGTGAGCTCTACGTCGAACTTAACGCCCTTAGCTTCCTTCATCTTGTCGATGAGCTGCTCAAAGTACTTCTTGCCGACTTCCATAACAACATCGGAGAACATCTGGATAAAGCGTCTGTAGGAGTCATATACGAAGCGCTCGAATGTAGGATCGGGGTTGCCTGCGATCATAGCGGCAACGACTTCGTCGTTAAGACCGAGGTTGAGGATAGTATCCATCATACCGGGCATGGAAGCTCTCGCACCGGAACGAACGGAAACGAGCAGGGGGTTCTGCTTATCGCCGAACTTCTTGCCGTTTATCTTTTCCATTTCCTCAACGCCCTTCATAGCCTGAGCCATGATCTCGTCGTTTATCTTTCTGCCGTCCTCGTAGTACTGTGTGCAAGCCTCTGTTGTGATCGTGAAGCCCTGGGGTACGGGGAGACCGATCTTGGTCATTTCCGCGAGGTTCGCGCCCTTGCCGCCGAGAAGCTCTCTCATGTCTGCGTTACCTTCGGAAAACAGGTAACAGTATTTCTTTGCCATTGGATTTGTCCTCCTGTGTAATTATTTGGTTCCACAGCCTGTCCGTCCGGAAACGCGGAACGCGTCTTTTCAACGGTCATCTGTATAACACAATTATTATAGCATATTTTTCTCCGGATTTCCAGTATTTTTTTAAAATTTTTAATGAAATTTTTGAAAAAACGCCAAGATATGGTATTTTTTGCTTTTATAGAGCACAATTTGTTGATTCATACGAAAAACACTTGTAATTTTTGTATAAATGTGATATAATTCAAATGCGGAATGGTAAACAAAATGCAGAATGCAAAATGCAAAATGCAGAATTGTTGTGTCCGCTGCGCGGACGATCTGAATTGTGACAAAGGGAATAGTATAATTATCCTTTTGCTGAATCGTACAGATACGGCAGACGCTTTCGGGTCTCGTCAGTTTTTAAATCAGTCGCCGCAGGCGACACCACCATTCTGCATTTTGCATTCTGCATTTCATAAGGGGTGACGGATAATGGATAAGAACACAGTTGAAAAGCTGATAAAAGCCGCCTCCGAAGCGCGTGAGCGCGCCTATGCGCCGTACTCGGGGTACAGGGTCGGAGCCGCCGTTCTCGCGGGCGGGGAGATATACACGGGCTGCAACGTCGAGAGTGCTTCCTATCCCTGCGGGGTATGTGCCGAGCGCACCGCGGCAGCAAAGGCCGTGAGCTCCGGAGCCCGTTCGGTAGACGCCGTTGCCGTCATCGGCAGCTCCGCGGAGATATGCACGCCCTGCGGTATGTGCAGACAATTCCTTTATGAGTTCGGCGATGATATGACGGTCATCTGCTGTGACAGGGACGGCGGTTACGAAACGCACACAATGAAAGAGCTGCTGCCCTTTGGATTCGGCAGCAGCTCTATGAAGTGATCGTTATTCTATCACGGTGATGCAGTTGGCGAGCTTCAGCCTGCATATCTTTACGGAGGAGCCGTCGGCATTGAGCCTGCGCACGGAGCTGCCGTCCGAATAGATGATCGTGCCGTCCGAAAGCAGATTATAATCCATGACGCTTTTTGCCGCGACTGTCTCGGTGCCGTCCGGCGAGCGCCTTATGAGCACCCACTCCGAGGGGATAAGGGCTTCGTCGCCGTTTTCCTGCGCCTCAGATATCCTCCGGGCGTTTATGAGGTTCCCCTCGACGAACCACTCGCGCTCGTCCTTGTTCCTCGATTTTGCGGGATTGCCGCCGCCCGTGCGCAGGGGCTCTCCTCCGTATATCATCGAGAATATGCTTAAAAACCCGCCTATCGCCTTTATGATGCGCACCGGGAACATAAGGATATCCTTGCCTATGTTCGACTTGCGGCGCATGGGCTGATATCTGCGGCGGATATAGTAAAGGTCGCCGTCCGCGGTATCCGAGGGCTTGATGTGATCGTATCCCGGATCCGATATGACATCTTCGAGAGAGCCGGAGACCGAGTCGTACACGCATATCGAGCTGGCGCTCTTTTCCTGGACGTAGCCCGCGTTGTTCTGCGCGTAGCCTATGGCGGCGTAGTATATCTTCGACGGGTCTCTGCGGGATATGAAGGGGCAGCTCTCGTTCGTGAAGCCCTCGGTTATCTGATCGACGCCGCCGTTATGCGGGTCGAGCATGGCGATGTGGCGCTCAAAGGCTCCCTCGCCCGCGTCGATGCAGTATTTTCCGCCGTTCACGGAGATGCGTCCGGGGTCGGCGCTGAGGTTCGCGGCGATGTAGGTCTCGTCCCCGGACTCCGGGTCTTTCAGATAGATGCCGCCCACGCCGTCTATGTATGTGGTATATATGAGCCGTTCGCCGTCCGTGCCGAGGGAACGCAGGAAACGGCTCTCGGTGTCGTAGTATTTTTCCTCGACGTTCATGAAATGCGCGCCCTTGCCGGTGGTCTTCCACTCGTCGCGCTTCTTCATCCCGTTCACGGCGGAAAGGTAGTCCTTTATCCTGCCGCACTCTATTTTCCAGGGTGTCGCTTCGTCCACACGATATATGGAATCTTCGCTTATACAGTAGATCTTCATGAAACTTCCCCTCCGCTTATGATTATATATTAACGCGCGGAGATTGTCAAGCGCGTTTTTGCTTTGAAAGGCTGATCCGAATGATAAAAACCAAGAACGGTATAGATATGACGAGCGGCTCCATACTGCCGAAGCTCCTGCGGCTGTCGCTGCCGCTGATGCTGTCGAGCGTGCTCCAGCTGCTTTTCAACGCCGCCGACATCATCGTCGTCGGCAACTTCGCGAGCGAGAATTCGCTTGCGGCGGTAACGGCGACATCTTCGCTCGTCAACCTTATGACGAATCTGTTCCTCGGGCTCTCGACTGGCGCGAACGTGCTCGCGTCCCACTATCTCGGCGCGCATGACGACACGAGGGTCAGCGGGACTGTACATACGGCTGTCCTGCTGTCCGTGATAAGCGGGCTGCTGCTCACATTTGTCGGCTGTGTGTTCGCGGACGATCTTCTTGTGCTGATGCAGAATCCACCCGAGGTGATAGGGCTGTCGGCGGTTTATCTGCGTATTTACTTTGCCGGAATGGTCGCGATGCTCGTCTACAATCTCGGCAGCTCGATACTGCGCGCCAAGGGCGACACGAAACGCCCGTTGTACTACCTGACGTTTGCGGGCGTGATAAATGTGGCTCTGAACCTGCTGTTCGTCATCGTGTTCCGCATGGACGTGGCGGGTGTCGCTCTGGCTACCGTCATTTCGCAGTGCATATCCGCGCTTCTTATAATCCGCTGTCTGATGAAGGAGGAAGGTCCTCTGAAGCTCGAGCTGCGGAAGCTGCGGCTCGACGGGCAGACGGTTGCGAAGATGATGAAGATAGGCATACCCGCGGGCTTTCAGGGCGTTCTGTTCTCGCTGTCCAACGTGGTGATACAGTCCTCGGTCAACAGCTTCGGGCCTGTGGTAATGGCGGGCAGCGGCGCGGCATCAAGCATCGAGGGCTTTATATGGGTGTCGATGAACGCCTTCTCGCAGGGAGCACTGACTTTCACGAGCGCAAACGTCGGTGCCGGGAAGTACAGCCGCATAAACCGCATAGCCGTTATCGCCTGCGGCTGCGCGGCGACCGCGGGGCTTGTGTTCGGCAATCTCGCCTATATGTTCGGGAGGCCGCTGCTGAGCATCTATGACACGCGACCCGATGTGATAGAGGCAGGTCTTGTGCGTATGAGCCTTGTCTGTACGCTCTACTGCACCTGTGGCCTTATGGACTGCATAGTCGGCTCGATAAGGGGAATGGAGTACGCGGTCACGCCGACGATAGTTTCGCTGCTCGGAGCCTGCGGACTGCGCATACTGTGGATATTCACGGGCTTTCGGCTCGAGGAGTTCCACACCGAGTTCTGGCTTTTCATGTCCTACCCCGTATCGTGGATCGTGACGTTCCTTGTGCATCTGATATGCTTTGTTTTCATGCGCCGGAGGCTGCCGAAGCACGATGCCGATACAGCGCCCGGTCACTGACATAGTGATTTATACGAAGTTTTTAGTATAAAAGTAACAAAAATATTACCGATATTGCAAGAAATCGTAAAAAGTTACAAAATTACATTGACTTTTAGGGGTTATTTGTGTATAATGGAATTAATAGTAGTATAAGGGGTAGTCTGCCCTTTTGCTGCTACAGATCAATGAAAAGGAGGTGTAAATGTGTTAACAAAGGCAGTATCCATGGATATGAAGGTGGGGACTGCGAACCGTTCGGGACAGCGTGACGGAAGTGACGGAGGATTTTCCGACGTACTCGGCACCGTGAAGAAGGATACCGGAGGACGTCAGGGTATGTCCGCTCAGGGCAGCGGAGTGCGCGGCGGCAAGGACTTAAGACAGGAATTCCGCTTCACCGAGAAGAGCACTTCAAGACCCGCGGGAAAGATATCCGGCGAAATGCGCGGACAGCCCGGCAAAGGCAGCGCGTTCGACAGCGCGGAGCCTGCGGACGTTCAGGCGGCGGAGGATCTGCTGCAGAAAGCGGCCGAGCTTGTGACGCAGACCGTGCGTGAGACAGGCGGAAAGCCCGACAAGTCGGAAGCCGCGGAAATGCTCGCACAGGCGCTCGGAACGCTAAAGGACGGCGAAGAGACGGCCGAACTGCCGGAGGACGTACTGATCGACGCCAGGATGCAGGTGCTCGCTTCGATCTCGGAGGGAACGGCGGAAGGCACAGCGGCGGTGGCTGCGGCTGCGGACGATATGCAGATATCGGATATCGCGGCAGGCACGGAAGAAACACCTGTGCTGAACGTGCAGACGGAAGCCCCGGCGGAGATCATCGTGAACGAGGAGACCGGAAACGGCGCGGAGTTCGCGGCGGCGCTGGCGGAGGAAATGCCCGCGGAGCCGGAGTACATCGAGCCGGAATTCGACGAGGGACTCAAAGCGTTCGTCGGAGATTCTGTGCAGAAGCTTGCCGACGGAAAACTGTCGGTGGAAGCGGCGGCGGCGGATTTCGAGGCTGCGGCATCGGCTGCGGAGCCGGAAGAAGCGCCCGATATGAGCGAGATGACAGTCACCGAAACGGTGAAGATGCTTGCCGACCTTATCGAAGAAGTCAAGGACGAGCTGGGTATCTCGGAGATCAGCGTGCGTCATGTCTACGGCGACGGCGAAGAGACCCCGACTATGGCGGAAGGCAGTCAGGCGGAGCTTTCAAACAGAATGTTCCGGACAGACCGCACCGGAGAACTCGACCATATCCTCAACGGAACGAGAGCCGATATGGTGACGGAGGACGGAAAGAAGCCCGATACCGATACCGAGACCTACGACGCGGTACATATGGCGGCGGAGCTCATGGGAAGCAGGACGGAGACCGATATACCGGTAGAGGATGAGCCGATGTTCCCCGAAGCTGCGGAGGTAAGGCCTCCCGAGGTGCAGACGGCGGAGCAGATACTCGACCGCATACAGAATATGCAGGACGACCATACCGAGTTCACAATGGTGCTCAATCCCGAGTCGCTGGGACGCATAACGGTCAAGATAGCGGCGGCGGGCGAGAGGATATCGGTGGAGATCACGGCGGACGATCCCAAAACGGGAGCTATGCTCGCGGCAAGGAACGAAGGACTCCAGAATATGCTCCGTGAAAGCGGCGTACAGCTCGAGAAGTGCCAGATAGTTTCCGAGCATGAAGACGCGCAGTTCAACCAGCAGAGCTACGACGGCAGCAGCAAGAACCCCTACGGCAGAAACGACGATGAAGACAAAAAGCCGGACGACAGCGACGGCGGCGAGAGCTTCTACGACCTTCTGCAAAGCATCTGATCAAACAGTAAAGGAGGATAAACAATGGCATCTGTAACAGGACTCGACAATCTTGCCTCCCCGCAGAGCAATTACGAGAAGTACAAGGATATGTTCACGGACGATAAGCACGATCTTATCACCATGGACAACTTCTATTCGCTTCTTGTGGCGGAGATGCAGAATCAGGATCCCCTCGAGCCCACATCGAACACGGAGTTCATTTCCCAGATGGCGAGCTTTACGGCTCTTCAGGCGCAGCAGGACGCATACGACACCCAGAAGCAGAACTACGCGGACAGCTTGGTCGGCAAAAAGGTGACTGTGACCGCGGGCGACGGTGAGGCCATAACGGGAACTGTGGATTTCGTGACACACGGCAGCGACCCGAAGGTAAGCGTCAAAGGCACACAGTACGCGCTCAGCTCGGTGAGCCAGGTACACGGCAGCGAGACACAGAGCACGTCGGGCATCGGCGATTACGGAGCTTTCGCGGCAGGCATACTCGGCAGGACGGTAGTGGTCCAGTCGGTGGACAGCACGGGTACGACCTACATCGACGAGGGCGTGGCAAGCTCGCTGGAGATCGAGAACGGCAATGTGAGAGTGATCGTGAACGGCTACGCTTACGACGCGACCGAAATAGTAAAGGTCAACGGCCCCGAAGTACAGGAGGCAGCGGCTTCGCAGAGCGAGGACGAGCCGGAAGAAGAGCCCGCGGCAGCGGAGAATGCCGGCGCACCCGCAGCGGCAGCGATCGAAGAGGCGGCTTCCGCACAGCAGCAGACATCTTCCGGAGACGATACGGGCGTTATCGAGACCGATGAGGACGATATCGAGGATATCTACGAGTTATTTGAATGAAGCACGACCGGAAAAGTGAGGGAACACGATGCTGATAAGTGAGTATCTTGCCGGACGCGGCGCGATAAGCGTTTCCACCGGAGCGGCACGGACTTCACCCGGCGCACAGAGCGCGGAACGGGCGGACGACGGCGCGGTCAGCTTTGCGGAGGAGCTTCGTGAAAAGCTCGGAAGCAGGGAAGTGGAATTCTCCAATCACGCGATAAAGCGGCTCGAGAGCAGACAGATCGACATAGTCGGAAACGACAGGATCGAGAGACTGAACAGAGGAGTCGAGCTCGCTGCGGAGAAGGGCTGTGACGAGAGTCTCATACTCGTGGACAGCACGGCATTTATCGTCAGCGTCAAGAACAATACCGTGATAACAACGGTATCGGCAGAAGATCTGAAAGAAAACGTATTTACCAACATTGATTCCGCCGTTATAGTATGATATCGGACCCGGGAGAAGTTCCCGGGAGATATGGCCGTCCCGAACGACAGAAGGACGGCGCGGCGGCAGACCAGAAAGGAATTACCGCTATGATGAAATCATTGTATTCCGGAGTTGCCGGAATGAAAACGCACAACCAGAGAATGGACGTTATAGGCAATAACATCTCCAATGTAAATACAACGGGCTACAAGGCCAGCGCGGTAACGTTCAAGGACGTATACTACCAGACAAAGACCAACGCCTCGGCCGGCGACGCCACCACGGGCGGCAAGAACCCTACCCAGATAGGCTACGGCGCACAGCTCGGCTCGGTGCAGCAGGTCATGACGCAGTCGGGCTTCACATACACCGACAGCTACTATGACTGCGCTCTCGAGGGCGAGGGCTTCTTCCAGGTAATGGACGACTCGGGCAACATCTACTATACCCGTTCCGGAAAGTTCTCCGTGGACAGCTACGGCAACCTCTGCGACCAGAACGGCAATATGGTGCTGGGTGTTTCGGGCGACCCCACCGGCATCGAGACCGGCCAGTCCCAGCGCATCAACATAAGGATACCCGCGATAGACGACAACAAGGCTTCGTCCACAAAGAACGTCAACGGCTATGATATCACGATCACGGCGGCTTCTCCCGGAGAAGAGGGCAACATCTCGTTCTCTATCGTGAACTCCGATACGCCCTTCGCCACAAAGAGCGGCCCCAACCTTACGATATACATGGACCTCGATCAGGATTTCGGCGGAGAAGCGCTGAAGACCTACAACAAGTCGGTCGTTGACCTGTATACCAACTACGTCGATCCCACAGCAGCCGAGCCCAAGGACGCGGACGCCGCGGCGATAATACTCAAGCTCCGCGAGAAGTACGGCAATACAAAGCCCGAGGGCGCCACCGACGCCGATCCCTATCCGTGGGAGACAGACCCCGAGTACTATGCCGAGGCATACAGACGCCTCGAGGGCAAGATAAACGAGCTCTCCGCAGATGACAGAGCTTTCGCGGCGGAAGTTTCCAACGCGAGAAACATATATACACAGGCGGCTCTCGATGATTTCGAGACCAAGCTCAACGATGCCATAAAGCAGGGCGGCGTCGATCTTTCCGAAGACATCCTTCCGCTCGACGTAAGCTTCGACAATCTGCCTTCTTACAGCGATGTGCAGGCTCTCAACGCCACAAATACCCTCGATCTCTATACTTATGACGCTGACGGCAGCGTGGCGGACAAGATATCCCTCACATTCACCGCCGATACAGCGGGCGAGTTTGCCAACAAATACGAGATAGACCTCAAGTATTCCTCTTCCATAGGCTCTGCGCCCGTTGCGAAGTGGAAGGACAGCACGCTCACCATAACTGTTCCCGAAAGCACTACACTTGAAGCTATCCAGAAAGCGGTCAATCTCGCGGCGGCAGACAAGGGCGACGATTACAAGATCACCGTTACGGCGGCGGAGACCACACATACGGTCAAGACTACCGACGAGAACGGCAACGTCACCGAGAATGAGGTGGCAGAGTCCGCCTATATACCGAATTTCAGCTTCTCTACCGCACTCGGCGCGAAGACCGAGCGTCTGGGTCTCGGCGGAGGCCGTGACAACTTCTTCTCCGATATCGCTACCGCGATGAGCACGGTAACGCTTACGGACGGACGCGTAGCGGCAGAGCAGAAGGTCGATGACCTCGAATCCCTGCGCATACAGAACGACGGTACCATCATAGGCCGTCACGCCGTTCACGGACTGCTCTACCTCGGACGTATCGATATCGCTACCTTCGAGAACCCGACGGGTCTTGAGCAGGCAGGCACAACGCTTTGGAGAGCGACGCTCGCTTCCGGTGAGGCACAGGTTAAGATCGCAGGCAAGGACGGCGCGGGCGATGTTGTTGCCGGTGCGCTCGAAATGTCCAACGTTGACCTCGCTCAGGAATTCTCCGATATGATAATCACGCAGAGAGGCTATCAGGCCAACTCCCGTATCATCACGGTATCGGATACCATGCTCGAGGAGCTCATCAACCTCAAGAGGTAATAATCATCCGCAGCGGTGGGGGTCTTCCCTCACCGCATAGGCGGTTTATGTAAGGATAAGATATGATAATACTGACTAAACTCAACGGCAAGGATATAATGCTGAATGAGGCGCATATAGAGAATGTTGTGGAGTCCCCCGATACCGTAGTGAATATGGTGAACGGCAACAGTTATATCGTTCAGGAATCCCTGAATGAGATAATGGGAAAGATCGTCGGTTTCAACCGTGCCTGTCACGCAAGGATCAGAGAAAACCCGCGGGAAGGCTGAATAATGCTCTTATTACCGTGTGATCCCGAATGCTTCGCCGCGTTAAAGCGGCAGGTATCCGGGTTTATGCGGGATTTGCTGTGAGAAAAAATAAATGACCGGAGGAAAATATTTTGAATATTACACTTATCATAGGCTGGGTGCTGGCCTTCGGACTTATCCTGTTCGGTATATTCCAAGGAGGACAGCTCGATTGGTTCATAGATGTCCCGTCGCTGATGATCACGGTCGGAGGTACGTTCGGCGTACTTATCGGACTTTCGCCGCTCTCGCTGCTGAAAACGCTTCCCAAGCTGTTCATTCTCGCGATAATGCCGCAGAAGTACGATCCGCAGAAGTACATAGACCAGATAGTTGAATTCGCCAATACGGCGCGAAGCAAGGGACTTCTCGCTCTGGAAGACAGCGCGAACAAATGCGACGACCCGTTCATGAAGCAGAGCCTCATGCTCATCGTCGATGCCAACGACTCGGCAAAGGTAAGAGAGATGCTCGAGGGCTCGCTGGAGTTCCTCGAAGCCCGTCACGAAGCGAACCGCGGATTTTTCGAGAAGGGCGCGAGCCTGTGTCCGGCGTTCGGAATGATAGGAACGCTGGTCGGACTCGTTATCATGCTCCAGAACCTCGACGGCGGTGACCTCGGTCCGGCCATGGCTACCGCGCTTATCACGACGTTCTACGGCTCACTGTTCGCGAACGTCATCTTCACCCCTATCGCGACCTCGCTGAAGAACGCTCACGACGACGAGGTATTCTGTATGCAGATAATAATCGAGGGCGTAATGGCGATAGCCGCCGGCTCGAACCCCCGAATGATAAAGGAAAAGCTCGAATTCATGATGCCGAAGTCGGCAAAGAAGGAAGAAGGCGCGGGCGGCTGATGCCCGGGCGGAAAAATGCAAAAAAATATTGCAAAACGCCTGTTTTTATGGTATAATATATTATTCCCCTGCCCGGTGCCGACAGCGCCGATAAGGTAAGGCTCACAAAAAAACGCGAAAGGAGAGGCACCCGGCGTCTGCCTGTCAAAGAGAATGGCAAAGAAAAAAGTCAAGATCATACATACCGGCGTCGATGAGTGGATGTCCACCTACGGCGACATGGTAACGCTGCTGATGTGCTTCTTCGTGCTTCTGTACGCGGCGTCGACACCGGACGAGACCAAATTCCAGTATATATTCCAGTCCTTCAACAGCCAGGGTCAGTATATCAACCCGTTCGTAATGGAGGACATCGACGCGGGTGACAGCAAGTCGTCCGATGACGGCAACAGCGATATACCCGCCAATAACGGCGAAGGTACACAGCATAACACCGAGAAGGATTCGCTCGGACTGCCGAATAACTTTGACGAGCTTTTCGCTTGGGCGTCGAGAGCCGTGTCGGAAAGCGAGTTCTCAAGCTCGATAAGCGTTTCGCAGAGCTCCGCGGGCCGCATAAACATCAGATTTGACAACGCAATAATGTTCGACGGCGACAGCGCCGTGCTCAAAGAGAGCGGCAAGAAGGCTCTCCGCACGGTAATGCCCGGTATAAAGGCGATAAGCGATTATGTGAAATCCGTCAGAGTGCAGGGGCATACTGCCGATGTGGGCTTCTCGGTCGTCAACGACTGGGACCTTTCCGCGGCAAGAGCAAGCTCGGTCACGAAGTATATGGACTTCAACGTCGTTGTGGACAGCAACAAGTTCGTTGTAGAGGGCAGAGCCCAGCACGACCCGATCGCCGATAACAGCACCGAGGAGGGCAGAGCCCAGAACCGCCGCGTCGAGCTGGTAATCACCAGAAACGAGATAGCCGCGGAGGATACCGAGGTTATCCAGGATATGCTGATGTACGACTACGGCATCGAGTATTCACATTCCGATATAATCGACCGCACCGACGTTTACGGCGGCACCTCCGACGATACCGTGCAGCAGATCATCGACGGCCTCGACGGCAAGTACGCGGACGCAGTGGTCGGCCAGCAGGACGACAATGACGATTATACGGGACCTGCATACAGCATACCGATATCGGAGATACCGGAATCCATACTCCAGGAACCGGAAGAGCCCGCTGCCGAGGAAACGGAGGCAGCCGCGGAATAAGACCTCCCGGCGGTACCGGATAGGGATAAGTTTCAAAGCAGAAGGTGAGGTGAGATTTGAATGGCTGAGACCCTTACGCAGGAACAGATAGACGCGCTTTTAAGCAGCGCGATGAACGGCGGAGTCGTCGAGAGCAGCAAGGAGCCGGATGTCAAGGAATATGACTTCCGGGCGCCGAAGAAATTCACAAAAGAGCGCATAAAGATACTCGACAGCATTTTCGACAACTACGCCAGACTTCTTTCTTCGTATCTTACGGGACTTTTAAGACTATACTGCAAGGTAACGCTCGCTTCCATTGAAGAACAGCGGTATTTCGAGTTCAACAACGCGCTTCCGGACTATGTAATGATGGGAACGCTCGATCTCGGGATACACGATGACGATATAGGCACCGTGACCTCGATAGTCCAGCTTTCAAACTCGCTTACATATACGCTGATCGACAGACTTCTCGGCGGCAGAGGCGAATACAAGGACGCCGACAGGGATTTCACCGAGATAGAGGTCAGCATAATCGACAAGATAATAAACAATATGGCGGCGCTGCTCCGTGAGCCGTGGGAGCCGTACCTTGAGGTAAATCCCACCGTCGTGAACATCGAAACGAACTCCCGAGTCTATTCGGCGGTCGATTACGACGATACGATGATACTCGTGGCGCTCGAAGCCACCGTCAACGACACAAAAACGATAATAACTATCTGTATGCCCGTGCTCACGCTCGATGAGGTCATGCAGAAATATATGACGAGATCCGTAAGAACTACGCGGAAATTTGACGCGGTAAGAGAGCAGGAGCGCCGCGACAACATCATGAAGGCACTGAATGAGACATCGCTGGATATCACCGCGGTGCTCGGCAAGACCTCCCTCGATGTGTACGATGTGCTCAATCTCCAGATAGACGATATCATACCGCTCGATATGAGCATCGAAAGCAATGTGAAGCTCAGGATCGGCAGCAAGGTGTGGTTCGACGGAAAACTCGGTTCTTTCAACCAGAACAAAGCGGTAAAGATCGAAAATGTTTACAGAAGCGAGGTTTGATTTATGGCTGTGACAGACCTTTCCGAGATGGAGAAGGACGCCCTGGGCGAAGTCATGAATATAAGCATGGGAAGCGCTGCTACCGCGGTCTCCGAGCTTCTCAGCGCCAAGGTGTGGATCACTACTCCGAGAGTGGAAGTCGTCAGAGCGGACGATATGCTCCAATACGATAAGCTGGAGCCCGCCGTCTGCGTCAAAATAGAATATGTAAGAGGTCTTTCGGGAAACAACCTGATGGTGCTTCGCCAGGACGACGTGCAGATGATACTCAATCAGCTCATGGGCCAGCCCCTTGAGGTGACGCCGGACTTCGAGTTCGACGAGCTGAATATCAGCGCCGTGTCCGAGGTAATGAACCAGATGATGGGAGCCAGCGCGACCGCGCTGTCCGATTTCCTCGGCATCGTGGTGGATATCTCCACGCCGACGCCGTACATAATGGAAAATATTGACCTCAGTGAGGTGCAGACCTTCGAGCCCGATGAAAAGGTCGTCGCGATATACTTTGACCTGACGATCGACGGCGTCATCAAATCGGAGTTCGCCTCGATACTCACGCTCGAACTCGCGGGCTATATAGCGCGCAAGGTGCTCGGCACGGCAGATGAGGACGAGACCCCGCCCGTACCCGAGCCCGCCGCGGATTCCGGCGGAGGCGGCGGTACGATGACGCAGGCGGAGATGGACGCGATGTTCGCCGCAATGGCGGGAGGCGGAGCGGCCGCTCCGGAACCGGCAGCTTCCGGCGGAGGCGGCGGTACGATGTCGCAGGCGGAAATGGACGCGATGTTCGCGGCGATGCAGGGCGGAGGAGCTCCGGCAGCACCCGCTCAGCCGCAGATGCAGCAGCCCATGCCCGATATGTCCCAGATGGGCGGAATGCCCGGTATGCCGCAGATGCAGCAGGGAATGCCGCAGATGCCATACGGCTACCCGCAGGGCGCTATGCCGCAGATGCCATACGGCTACCCGCAGGGAGCCATGCCGCAGATGCCGTACGGTTACCCGCAGGGAGCCATGCCGCAGATGCCCTACGGCTATCAGCAGCCTCAGCCCATGAACCTCCAGAACGCGCAGCTCAATCAGTTCGACGCTCCGGATATGCAGCTCTCGGGCGAGCAGAAGACCAACCTCCAGCTGCTCATGGGTGTGCCTCTCGAGATATCAGTCGAGATAGGCACCGCAAGGCGCAAGGTCAAGGAAATACTTGAATTCACGCAGGGCACGATAATCGAGCTCGAGCGTCAGGCGGGAGCTCCCGTCGATATAATAGTCAACGGCAACCTTATCGCCAAGGGCGATATAGTCGTCATAGACGATAACTTCGCCGTCAGGATAACGGAAATAATCAAATCTAAACTTATGGATTCAATTAATAAGGAGTAAACAGCTATGGACAAGAAGATTTTACTGGTCGACGATGCGGCTTTCATGAGAATGCTCATCAAGGACACACTCACCAAGAACGGATATACGAATATCCTTGAGGCTGCGGACGGCGCTATCGCGTGCCAGACCTACGAAGCCGAGAAGCCCGATCTCGTCATCATGGACATCACAATGCCCAACAAGACCGGTATCGAGGCTCTCGCGGACATCAAGAAGATGAATCCCGCGGCAAAGGTCGTAATGTGCAGCGCCATGGGTCAGGAAGCCATGGTCGTCGAGGCTATCAAGCTCGGCGCGCTCGACTTCATCGTAAAGCCGTTCAAGCCCGACAGAATTATAGCGACAGTAACGAAGATACTCGGCTGATCCGGTATGGAATGGATCTGGATGATCCTTTCCCTTGCGGGCGTACTCGGGCTGTTCTTCATACTTGTCTATGCGATGAAGAAGCTGAACGGCGGGCTCGGATACGTCAACGGGAATCGAATGAAGGTCATCGACAGGGTATCGCTCGGAAGAGACGGTATGCTTGTTGTCGTGTGCGTCGCCGGTAAGCTCATGCTCGTCGGCGTTACGGGACAGCATATCGAGAAGCTCGCCGACATAGATATGAGCCCGGAGGAATACTATGCCCAGCAGTCATCCCCCGAAGCGCAGGGCGGAATGTCATTCGCCGCCGCGTTTGCCGAGGTAATGAAAAGGAATAAAGGCACGGGAAAGGATAACGGCAATGGTCAGGGAAACGATAAAACAGAACAGTAAGTATTTTATCAGGTTCATCATATCCTTTGTCGTGACGTGTCTGCTGCTGTCGGTGATATGCGTCACAGCGTCGGCGCTGGGCGCCGCGGAGGGCGATGCCGAGACCGAGGTGCTCGCGGGGAACCCCGGCACCGAGCCAGTCGATGATTCGCTGCTCAAGCAGCTCATCGGCATTGACGGCTCACAGTCCCTTGAGGTGATCCTGATAATCACCATTCTGTCGGTCGCCCCCTCGTTCCTTGTGATGCTCACGTCATTCACAAGGATAGTCATA
>CAMVBT010000016.1 GCA_947165805.1 uncultured Clostridia bacterium | reverse complement strand
ATTATCCTCAACAACGCGCTGAACAACGCGATAGAAGCGGCGGAGAAATGCCCCGAAAACGCGCGGAATATCGCTATCTCGTCAATGCGGAAGAAGAACGCGTTCGTCATCACGATCACAAATTCCTGCACGGGCGCAGACTTGTCCGGCGGGGAGCTTCCCGCGACCACGAAAGCCGACCGCGAAAATCACGGCTTCGGGCTTGTGAACATAAAAAATA
Organism: uncultured Clostridia bacterium; assembly: GCA_947165805.1. Taxonomy (GTDB): domain Bacteria; phylum Bacillota; class Clostridia; order Oscillospirales; family Ruminococcaceae; genus Ruminiclostridium_E. The sequence continues at coordinate 16,851 of CAMVBT010000016.1, read as the reverse complement.
CCGCCGAAAAGTACGGCGGCGGGGTTGAGATAAGCTGCAAGGACGGCGTTTTCACACTTACCGTTATGCTGATGATAAAGTGATTTCACGACATAAAAAACGTGTTTCACAGCAATTTACTTGATTTTGGTTCTATAGAGACGATATAATAAACACAGGTGGTAATGACCTGCCGCCACGGGCGAAATATTATCCACTTGCAGAGAATAACTACGGATTTCCGGCGGGCGCTTGCCCGCGAAAGGATCTGATGCTATGATGACCAACACAATGTCGGCTCTTATGTCGGCGGGAACAACTCTCAAACAGGCACAGGTGCAGCAGCGCGCCGTTCAGAAGGACGATGGACAAGCGGGTGTGCTGAAAGCGGAGATCGAGCACTCCGTCAAGACCGATACGAGCGCGAAGCAAGCCGAGCTTGAAGAGACAACAGCTCACGCAGATGATCTGAGGTCGAAAGCGTCCGAAACGCTCGGGAATGCTAACGAGGAGCTTCGCAAGAACATCGACCGCGCGGAGATCACCGACCGCGAGGACGAAAAGGAAGCCGCGAAAACAACGGAGAAGAAGGCTGCGGACAAGACCGAGAAGACCGATAACTTCGGCAATGCTCCCAAAACCGACGAAAAGGAGAGCGCAGACGCGGAGAAGTCCGGCGAGACTGCGGAAACGGCTGTTGCTGTTATTCCCGACCCGATACGCGCCCCGAAGCCTATGGACGTTAAGGCGTAAGGAGGTGAGCGTATGGCAATTTCAACTGTCGGAATACGGCAATACGAAAATGTATATGCAAAGACCTATGAGCGCAATAATAACGCGGAGACTGCCGAAGAAACATCTGCCGAAACTCCGGAACGTGACAGAGTTGAATTCTCTGCCGAGGGGCTTGCCGCGAACGCGGAAGAAAATCAGGAAGAAGAAACAGCCGAGAGCGACGACGAGATCGAATCCGAGAGTGTCGGAGTCAGCATGGGCATAAACGCCGCGAAGCTCGCGCGTATGCTCGCCGCCGCAAAAACACGGTCACAGGTGCAGGCGGTAATGGACATGATACAGTCAGATCTCCGCGAGTGCGACGCGGGCAAGGAGCAGGGGTATGATGTTGACGAATCGTCGGTGTCGGCTGCCGAAAACCTGCTGCAAGAGGCGAAATCCCGCATGAGCAGCGCCGAAGACCGCGAGCCGACCACGCAGGAAGAAATGGCGACAGCGCTGGCATCGCTGATGTAAGACAGGTGATTACATGAATAACACGATCTACATGTCCTCGCAGACTGCCTATATGAAAGCGTTTGCGGAAAGTATCGCGCCGAAGTCCACAGGCTCGGATTTCGCGGCTGCGCTCGACAATTGCATGAATGAGCAGTCTCTTGAAGACTACAAAGCGTACATCAAAGACCGCGCTTCCTCGCTTGTCCTGCACCCGTCGCAGCTTGGCGATACCTACGCCGTTAGCATCTCGGACGCGGGCTATCGGGAAATGCAGGCGAACCCGGAGTATGAAAAGTGGGTGCTCGACCGGATACACGACGCGTTCTCGGCAGCCGTACCGCCGGGGATCCGGCAATTAAGCGGCACTCAGTACCACACCCTGCAATTCGGCAGCAAGCCGGAGCATTTCCGCGTGGAACAGTATTCCACAGGCGAGGGCAAGCTGACGAAAGAAGAGAAAGAGGACTACTGGAAGGAGCTCAAAGAACGGCGCGACAAGCGTGACGAGGAGCTGAAAAAGCTGCTGAAAAAGAAGCGGATAGCGCTCGCGCAGGCGCAGGCTCTTGCGCTTGAACGGCGGCTCGCGTTCGCTTCGATGATCGACGCGGAGACGGATATTCCCGACGCTATGAGCTATGCCGAAGCGAATGTCAGTGAGGTCGCGCCGGTAATATTCCTTGATATTTCGGAAATACTCGCAATGATGTGAGGGGAGGTGAGAGAATGAGAAACTACGGATTGAGCCGTTTTGCGCCCTATCGTCATTCGTCGCTGTATAACCGCAGCCGTCTGAGCGTGAACAAGCAGCTCTCCGCGAAGTCCAACAGCGCTAATGCGGCTCGGAAGGCGTATCAGAGCAATACATATTCCGGCACGAGCGCGGGCAGGCTGAACGAAGCGGTCTCCGGTGTTGCAGCCTCCGTGTCGGCACTAAACAAGGCGATGCAGACAGACGCAAAGACCGGTACTCTTGACCGCGAGAAAGCGTACAGCGCCGCAAAGGACTTTGTTGACAGCTACAACGAGCTTTATTCGTCCGTTAAGAGCTCCCGCAGCGGCTTTGTTTCGGGCAGGACTGCGGTCATGGCGAACACCGCGAGGGCATATTCCGGAACACTCGAAGATGCCGGAGTCACTGTCGCAAAGGACGGAAGCCTTACGCTCGACAAGGAAACGTTCATGTCAGCCGATGACAAGGCGATAGACCGCACATTCGGCCGCTCGTCGGATTTCACGGGTGCGGCGGTATCGCAGGCTGTCAGCGTTTCAAAATTCGAGTACACCGAAGCGGCAACGAGCTACGGCGGCTACTCGAAGAACGATCCGTTCGGCTATGCCGGTACATCACGAAACGGCGTGCTTGCCGGGTATCTGTTCAATAAATGGATTTGACACAGCCTTTACAAAACACAGATCACAAAAGCAGCCCGCGGGGGATTGTCTCCGCGGGCGTTTGTTGTTCCCTGCATATCTGACAAGCGCAAAAAGTCTTGAAAATTCAGCGGTGATGTGCTATAATTAGTATAATTGAGATGAAGACAAGCGGACTCGCGGCGTTCCGGAAACGCGTCAGTATGAAGCAAAGGAGGCCCTGCGTTGTTGCACTTTTGTTGCGCGTGTTGTGATACCATACATTTTGTATAGGCATTTAAGGTTTTTACGGTCATAAACACTGTGCAGAAAGAGAATGTAAGACAAGATGCTCCGTGATAAGCGGACAGAGGCGTTTTGTAGATGTCTGAGGCTTAAAAGCGGTCTCAAAGGAGAAGACCGATGACAAAAACAAGAAAGATCATAGCGGCAATATGCGCAGTCTCGGTGCTTGCGCTTTCCGGCTGCAATACCGCGCCCGCAAAGACGGAGAGTGCTTCGGAAAACGCGGGGGCAGCACAGGAAACGGTGCAGACCACGACGGCGGGAGCTTCCGAGCCTGTCATAACAACAGAGGGGACGGAGAAGCCTGTCCGTGAGCAGGCGGAAAACATCATTTCCGGAATGACGCTCGAGCAGAAGATCGCGCAGATGCTTTCCATATCCCTTCAGTACTGGAGCGACGGGGACAGTACAGAGAACACGACCGCGCTCAATGACAAGCAGAAAGCTCTGCTCACGAAGTACGATTTCGGCGGCATCACGCTGTTCGGCAAGAACATAACCGGCACGGAGCAGGCCGTGCGCCTTACCGCCGAGATACAGGCTGCGGCGCTCGCGAGCGAACCGGGCATACCGATGTTAATATCCGCCGATCAGGAGGGCGGCGATATCACGCGCCTTGTCACGGGAACAAAGACCTGCGGCAATATGGCGCTCGGCGCGGCCGGCGATACAGAGACGGCTTGTGATAACGCCGCGATAATTGGCAGAGAACTTTACGCGCTCGGCATAAACAACGATTTCGCGCCCGTTCTGGACGTGAACAGCAACCCCGCCAATCCCATTATCGGCGTGCGTTCGTTCTCGTCCGATCCCGCGCTTGTCGCAAAGCTCGGTACCGCGTATATCAAGGGACTTGAATACGAAGGCGTAATCACCACGATGAAGCATTTCCCGGGACACGGCGACACCGACACCGACAGCCACACGGGACTGCCGCTCGTTGATAAATCGCTTGATGAGCTGAAAGCGTTCGAGCTCGTGCCGTTCGCGGCGGCAGCGGAGACCGCGGATATGGTGATGACCGCGCATATCCAGTTCCCGCAGATAGAAACGCAGACATATACATCGAAGGACAGCGGAGAGGAGATATATCTTCCCGCGACGCTCTCGAAAACGATCATAACCGACATACTCCGCGGGGACCTCGGATTTGACGGAGTAGTTATAACGGACGCTATGCAGATGGACGCGATAAAGGTGAATTTCGATCCTGTTGACGCGGCAGTGCTTGCGATAAACGCGGACGTCGATATCCTGCTCGAACCGCTGTTTATCCTTGACGACGCGAGCGCCGAGGCGATAGGAAAGTATATCTCTGACGTTGCCGGCGCGGTGAAGGACGGACGTATTCCCGAATCGCAGATAGACGATTCCGTGATGAGGATAATCTCGCTGAAAATAGAAAAGGGGCTGTTTAACAAGCCGATCAATACCGACGAAGCAGTAAAACAAGCAAAAGAGATCGTCGGTTCGTTTAGACAGCACGATTGGGAGCTTAGCAACGCCCAAAAAGCGATAACGCTGATAAAGAACGACGACAACACACTTCCGCTGAAAATGCAGGACGGCGGAAAAGTAGCATTCTTCTATCCTTATGAGGGCGAGGAGAACATCATGACTTTCGTGCTCGATAGGCTCAAAGCGCATGAAACTGTACCGGAAAGCGTTACCGCGGATTGTCACTGCGTAACCGAAAAAAGCGCGGCGGAGTTTGAAGATATGATAAGCGATTCCGAAGCTGTTATACTCGCGGTCGAGACATACAAACTCCCGAATATGGACGCGTCAAGCGAAAAGGGCTGGCAGGCGGTGTTTGCCGACGAGCTTATTGAGACTGCGCACAGGCTTGGAAAAAAGGTGGTCGTGCTGAGTATGCAGCTCCCCTACGATGCAGCAAGATACACTGCCGCTGATGCGCTCCTCTGCGTTTACTGCGCACAGGACATGCCCGAGATACCGACGGAGTACAACGGAGAAACGAAAGCTTACGGCGTGAATTATCCCGCGGCGCTGATGACAGTATTCGGCGGAAACAAACCGACGGGAAAGCTGCCCGTCGATGTACCGGAGCTCGACGAAAACACGAAGTACACCGACGAGATACTCTACCCGATAGGATATGGGCTGACATACTGAGGAGATGAGATAAATGATCACTCTGATAATAGGATTTGTTATACTTATAGCCGGCGGCTTCCTGTACGGCGGTTTATGCGAGAAAGTATTCTCGCCGGACGACAGAAAAACTCCCGCCTACGCGCAGGAGGACGGCGTTGACTACGTTCCGATGAAGCGCTGGAAGAACAGCCTTGTGAACCTGCTCAACATAGCGGGAACGGGTCCGATACTCGGTCCGATACAGGGCATACTGTTCGGCCCGATAGCGTTCATCACTATCCCGATAGGCTGCGTCATCGGCGGCGCTATGCACGACTACTTCAACGGCATGATCTGCACCCGCGAGGGCGGCATACAGATGCCGGAAATGATAAAGCGGCACCTGCCGAAGGGCGTTTTCTGGTTCTTCACGGGCTTTGTGTGTCTGACGCTGTTCCTGTGCGGAGTGGTGTTCGTTTATACGCCCGGCGATATCGCCGCGACGCAGCTTTTCGGCTTCGGCGGCACTGCCGGGGAGGCTTCGACATGGATAATCTACGGTGTTATCTTCGTGTATTATCTGATAGCGACAGTCCTTCCGATAGACAAGATAATCGGAAAGGTGTACCCGGTCTTCGGCGCTGTGCTTATCCTCTCCGCAGTCGGCATCTTTGTAATGCTGTTCGCGGGAGGTCATCAGCTTGCGGAAGTTTTCGGCGACTGGACGCTCGGCGGCTTTGATTTCGGCGCGTATTTCCGCAGCCAGAACTTCATTCCCGCTTTCTTCGTGACCGTGGCGTGCGGCATAATGTCGGGATTTCACGGCTCGCAGACCGCGCTTGTTTCCCGCACCCTCGAAAGCGAGAAGCACGGCAGAATGGCATTCTACAATATGATGATCTGCGAGGGCTTCATCGCAATGGTATGGGCTGCCGGAACAATGGCGGTCATCGGTGTAGGCGCGGAGAGCGCGGGCATCACCATGCAGCTCACGGAAACGGGCTGGGGCTACTTCACAAGCGTGGACGGCGTACTGACGCAGATATCCCCGACGAGCGTCGTCGGCGTCATCTGCCGGAATATGCTCGGCGATATCGGCGGCATCATCGCGATAATCGGTGTTATCATTTTACCGGTGACCTCGGGAGATACAGCGCTGCGCTCGCTTCGTCTGATGATCTCCGAGACCTTTCACATAAAGCAGAAGTCGGTCGGCAGGCGCATGATGCTCGCGGTACCGATATTCGCGCTCGCTCTCGGCGTCCTGATATGGGCGAAGAACGACCCCAACGGCTTCAACACGATATGGAAATACTTCGGCTGGGCGAACCAGACGCTCACGATATTCGCGACCTCGTCGATAATGATATACCTCATGCGGCACGGAAAGAAGAAGTTCGTTTGGATGCCCGCGATACCGTTTGTTTTCTACTCTTTCGTGACTTCGTCATATCTGCTGAGCGCTCCCATCGGGCTTTCGCTCGATATGACCGTCTCGTTCATAATTGCCGGAGTGTTCTCCGCTCTGATATTCGCGGGCACGATATCTGGGAACAATATCCGGACAGAGGATCGATACGAAATGACTTATGTAATGTCCGATCTGCACGGAATGTATGACAAATACATCGGGATGCTGGAACTGATCGGTTTTTCCGAAGAAGATGATATGTACATCATCGGAGATGTTGTTGACCGCGGGGAACAGCCGGCGAAGATACTTCTGGATATGATGAAGCGCCCGAATGTGTTCCCGGTCATCGGCAACCATGAGCTCATGGCGCTGAATGTGCTTGATGTGATGTTCAGCGGCGAACAGGGGGACGCTTCTGTCCCGGTCGAGGCGCTGCTTGGCGACTGGCTCCGCAACGGCGGAGCGTTCACGCTGGAGAGTATAGCGAAGCTGTCGGTATCCGACCGCAAGGATGTGATAGATTATTTGTCCGAATTTATGCCGTTCGAGGTCGTGGACGTCGGTGAAAAGAGCTTTATAATGGTACATTCGGGGTTTGCGAATTTCCGTCCCGACCGAAGGCTGTCGGATTATTCAATCGGGGAGCTCGTATGGAACCGTACAGACCCGCAGAAAAGATACTTCGAGGACAGCAGCATATATGTCATTTCCGGGCATACTCCGACCTTCACGATAAGCGGCAGGCCGGAGATCATTCACGGGAACGGGAATATCCTGATGGACTGCGGCGCGTGCTTCGAGGGCGGGAGACTTGCCTGCCTCTGCCTTGAGACAATGGAAGAATTCTACATATAAGAATTGTTGCGCGGTTCGCGGCAGGATATCCTGCCGCGGATTTGACATACGGCGGGAAATGTGGTATACTTGTCAGCGTAAACTCCGCACCGCGCTCCGTCCGCGCGGTACGGCAGCGAAGCTTTTCCCGGCGGAAGAAAGGAGCCCGGCAATGGAAACGATCACAAACGGCAGTTTTACGGGCGAACGCGCTCTGTTCCATGCTCACGACCTGAGAATACGCGATTCCGTTTTCTCCGACGGAGAATCACCGCTGAAGCACAGCGGCAACATCGAGGTGTATGATACCGCGTTCAACTGGCGCTATCCGGTCTGGTACAGCCATGATGCAAAGCTGCACGGCTGCACCGTGGCAGTCGGAGCGAGAGCCGGGATGTGGTATACCGACCGCATCGTGATGCGCGACAGTACGGTCGCCGCCCCGAAGTGCTTCCGCCGCTGCAATGATGTGCTTTTGGAGAACGTGAGCTTCCCGGACGGCCCCGAAACGCTCTGGGACTGCCATAATGTGAAGCTCCGCCATGTCACCGCCAACGGCGACTATTTCGGCATGAACTGCTCCGATATGGATATAGATGACCTGCAGCTGACCGGGCACTACCATTTTGACGGAGTCCGGAATGTCACGATAAGAAATTCCCGGCTCATCACGAAGGACACCTTTTGGAACAGCGAGAACGTGCTGGTCGAAAACAGCTATATAAGCGGCGAGTACATAGGCTGGAACTCGAAGGATCTTACATTTGTTGACTGTACGATAGAGAGCCTGCAGGGGCTTTGCTATATCGAGAACCTTGTGATACGCCGCTGTAGATTTGTCAATACCACGCTCGCGTTCGAGTATTCGACGGTCGACGCGGACATAACGGGCGGCATCGACAGCGTGATAAACCCCTCCGGCGGCATTATCCGCGCCGACAGCATCGGCGAACTGATACTCGAGGAGGACCGCGTGGACGTGTCGAGGACGAAGATAATACTGAACGGAAAAAGCCGGGAATGAGTGTTTGTATGAATGAAATAAACGTAACGCCGCGGGAAAGTCTCGCGGAGGTGCTTGCCGGTATCTCGCCGGGGACGCGCATAGTCCTCGCTCCGGGAACATACCGTGAAAAGCTCGAAGTACGCGTCCCGGACACAGAGCTCGTCGGAGAGTCCGCGGAAAACACGCGGATAGTGTGGGACGACTGCGCCAGAAAGCTGGACGAAAAGGGCTCCGAGCTGATAACGTTCCGTTCGTACACGGCCGCCGTTCTTGCGCCGCGGGTCACTCTGCGGGATATCACCGTGGAGAACGACGCGCTGTCGCCCGAAAAGAAGGGGCAGGAGATAGCACTTACTGTCTGCGGGGACGGCTTCCTCGCGGAGAACTGCCGCTTCATATCCACGCAGGACACCGTGTTCTGCGGCCCCATGCCTCCCGATCTTATAATAAGGTATGACGGCTTCCTGAATGACCAGCTCCGCGCGGGAGGCCCCATGCGCCAGATATTCCGGAACTGCCTTATCGCCGGGGACGTGGACTTTATTTTCGGCTGCGGGGACGCATTGTTCGACGGCTGCGAGATACGCTCGCTGAACGGCGCCCGCGGTGGCGGCTATGCGGCGGCTCCGGCGCATACGGCGGAGCAGGAGACAGGCTTCGTGTTCAATAAGTGCCGCTTCACCCGCGAGGTCGGGGTAAAGGACGGCACGGTATTTCTTGCACGTCCGTGGCGCGACTTCGGGAAATGCTCCTTCATCGACTGCGGGTACGGCGGTCACATTTCGCCCGGGGGCTTTGACAGGTGGGGGAACTCCGGCCGCGACAGGACCGCGCGTTTTGCCGAATACGGAAACGTCCCCGCCGGCAGAGTGCCGTGGGGACGCGTCCTGAATATGGAAGAAAAGAACAAATTACTGCGTTTTTTTGAGTGAGCCGTCTTGTCTGAAATCCGTGGTGCCGCGCTCGATTATCTCTCCCGAGAACATCGTATGCTTGGGGATAGTCGCCTCAGCGCCCGAAAAGATCGTCATAAGGGACGATACGCAGTGGTCGCACAGTACGTCGAGGCGGTTGTCCACCGAGGTCAGCTCGGGGTCGCAGCATTCGCAGAGATCGAAGTTGTTGTAGCCCGCCACGGCGAAATCCTCGGGTATCCTGAGCCCTGCCGCGTGCGCGTATTTTACCGCTCCGACCGCGAGAATATCGTCCGAGGTCACTGCGCAGTCGAAACTGTGTCCCGACGCGGCGAGCTTCGAGACCGCTTCCTTTACGGAATTCACGGGGAACGATCTGCCGCCCGGCTTTCTGGAGCCGACAAAAAGGATATTGCCGCTGCCGGACTCTATCCCGTTTCTGGCGAGGGCGTTTCTGAAGCCCGTGAGCTTCTGCATACCGCTGTACGATTCCGAATTATATATGTACAGCGGATTTTTTCTGCCCGAAGCGATCATCTTCCCGGTGATCTCGTAGATCGCGGAATAATCGTCGCAGACGGTGCAGTACACATTCGGCAGGTTGATGCTCCCGTTTATTATCATCACGGGAACGATCTTTGCCGCCTTGGCGATGTACATATTCAGCTCGTCGGAGCTTTCGACGTAATTCGAGCCCACAAGTATGACCGCGTCGACTCTTTTGGACAGCAGGGACTCCATCTGACGCTCCTTGACGGAGTGGTCATAGCCGGTGCAGGAAAGTATCACATCGTAGCCGCTCTTGCGGCAGTGCTCCTCCACGCGGTAGACCGCCTGAGCGAGATAGGGGTCGGAGGAATCGGCGCAGAGTATGCCGACGGTCTTCATGGTATTGAGCCCGAGGCCGCGCGCGAACACGTTCGGCGTGTAGCCGTATTCATCGATGGCGGCAAGGACTTTCTGACGTGTTTTTTCACTTACGCTGCTGCTGCCGTTGATCACTCTCGACACTGTTGCCGTAGAGACCCCGGTCTTTCGTGAAATATCATATATATTCATTGTAGCGTCCTTTCCGTACGCTTTTGTGTAAGCGCTTTCATTCAAACATCAATTCTATTATACACATACTGCCCGCTAAAATCAATGCCTGTTTGCTATTTTTGTTCAAACTGCTCAAAAAATAAGATATTTTATGGGTACTATACCAAAAATGATCATATTCGCTTGACTTTATTCCCTCAGATAACTATAATAGAAATGTAAATAGTTACAAACACGCCCTCCGGAGACGACGAACCTGCCCTGCACGGGTGAAACACAGATGTAAAACGGCACGGGCGCACTGTCATATACGGGATATGAGGAGCGGGAGGAGCTGCGGTGTAAGCGATTACAGAGCCCGGAAGCCGCATAGCCTGCCTCATGAAAGCGAGAACTGCAAATGTCATTCAACATAATCACCGAGGCGAGAAGATGCCTCAACTGCAAAAAACCGATGTGCGTCGAGGGCTGCCCGATAAGCACACAGATACCGACTGTCATAAAGACGTTCCTCGACGGCGATATCGACAAGGCGGGCTCGATGCTGTTCGAGAATAACCCTTTGAGTGTCATCTGCTCGCTTATCTGCAACCACGACAACCAGTGCGAAGGACACTGCGTTCTCGGGAAGAAGAGCACTCCCGTTCATTTCAGCAGCATAGAGAATTACATAAGCGATACATATTTCGATAAGCTCGATGACCGGCTCGACCCCGGGAACATAGAAAAGAAGGGCAAGCGCGTCGGCGTTATCGGCGGAGGCCCGGCAGGCATAACCATAGCGATACTGCTCGCGCGCAAGGGGTACGATATCACCATATTCGAGTCCCGCGAGAAGATAGGCGGAGTTCTCCGCTACGGCATACCGGAGTTCAGACTGCCGAAGCAGCTCCTTGAAAGGTATAAGAAGCTCATGCTCTCTCTCGGCATAAAGATACGTCCCAATACGGCGATAGGCGTGACTATCACGGTGGACGACCTGTTCCGCGACGGATACAGGGCAGTGTTCATCGGAACGGGCGTGTGGAGGCCGAACACCCTGCACATCAAGGGCGAGAGCCTCGGGAATGTGCATTTCGCGATAAACTATCTGACAAACCCCGATGTATATACGCTCGGCGAGAGCCTGAACGTGATCGGAGCGGGCAATTCCGCCATGGACGTCGCGAGAACAGCTCTGCGGCACGGCTGCAAGAAGGTGACAGTATTCTCGCGTTCGGAGAATATGGCCGCGGCGATAAGCGAGATAGAGTACGCCAGATACGACGGCGTCGAGTTCGTCACCGGAGTTGAGCCCGTAGAGATAACCGAGGACGGTACTATATTTATAAAGAGCGAAAAGAACAGTGAGGGAAAGCGGGTACGCATCGAGGGCACCGAAAAGCTGTACCCTGCCGCATCAACGATAATCGCCGTGTCACAGGGACCCAAGAACAGGATAGTTTCCACAACAACGGGTCTCGATATCTCCGACAAGGGGCTGCTGGTCACCAACACATACGGCGAGACCACCCGTGACGGCATCTTCGCCGCCGGTGACGTGGTGCTCGGCGCGAGAACTGTGGTCGAGGCGGTGAACTACTCGAAGCAGGTAGCGCAGACCATGGACGATTATCTGCAGAGCCTCACGGATTAAGGCGGCGCGCGGAGAGATGAATATAACATTCAGGCAGTACAGGATCATCGACCTTGCTATCCTGCTTATAATACTTGCCGTGGCGGAGGCTCTCACAGCCGTTGCGGCAAAGGACTGGTTCACGGGTGAGATATATGTGCTCTCGCCGACAGTGGCGGTGCTGTGCATCGTCCTGATGCGCTGGGGAGCTTACGCGGCGATACACGCCGTGGCGGGAGGACTGACGCTGTGCATCGTGACCGGCGCGACTCCGGAACAGTTCGCGGTCTACTGCATAGGCAACTGCTTCGCGCTGCTGGCGCTGCTGTGGTTCAGGTTCGCCGGCAAGGAGAAGGTCAGAGCGAAGGCGATAATGTCGGCGCTGTTCACGGTCACCGTATTTCTGGCGGTGCAGGCGGGGCGCTGGCTGGTCGGACTGATATTCGGCGGCTCGCTCGCGGATATAGGGAGCTTCATCGCTTCCGATTCGCTGTCGCTGCTGTTCGCGGTAGTAGCGGTACAGCTCACAAGAAGGCTCGACGGCGTGTTCGAGGATCAGAAGACCTATCTCCTGCGGACGCAGAAGGAGCGCGAGCGGCAGGAAGCCGCTGCGGAGTACGGAATTGACGAGGGCTCCGACGAAATATGAAACAAAAGGGGCTCATGCCCGAAAAAATACAAGGAGGAAATTCCTGATGAATGTGAAAGCCACCGACTTTCTTATCTTTGATGAAGAGAGCGGCACTTATGTAGAAAATCCCGAACAGGCGGTCAGGGACGATGTCGAGAAGCACCACTGGCTGAATGTCTTCAAGACGGTCATAAAGGACTGGAGACTGTATCTGATGCTGGTGCCGATGATCGTAGTGTTCCTGCTGTGGCGCTACTTCCCGATGTATGAGCTGCTCGGAAGCTTCAAGCTCACTGAGGACGCAAAGGCCGTCGCGGATCAGTACTACTCGGGCTTCTCGTATTTCAGGACTCTCCTTACGGGCGTCGGCAATATGGAGCTTTCGGCGCAGTTCTGGCGCGCGTTCAGGAACACGTTCCTGCTGAGCTTCTACGGACTTGTGTTCGGCTTCCCGGTGCCGATCATAATCGCGCTGTTCTTCAACGAGATACGCTCGAACATCGCGCGCAGCATCTATCAGGTGCTTACATATCTCCCGAAGTTCATGTCCACGGTCGTTATGACCTCTCTTGTACTGATGCTTGTGAAGCAGGGCTCCGATACATCGGGTATGCAGCCCGGCGTCATCTCCCAGCTCCTTGAAAATCTCGGGCTCATCTCTACGGAAACAGCCTACGCGGGTCTGCTGAACAACCCGATGTTCTTCCGCGCGATATACCAGATAAGCGGTATCTGGGAGAGCGCGGGCTACGACAGTATAGTATTCTTCGCGGCGGTCATCGCGATATCGCCTACGAGCTATGAGGCGGCGCAGATAGACGGAGCCGGAAAAATGGCGCAGATGCGGTACGTCGTTCTGCCGGCTATCCTTTCGACGATAGTCATAATGCTCATCACAAGGATAGGCTCGCTGCTGAATATCGGCTACGAAAAAGTCCTGCTGCTCTATAACCCGAACACCTACGTCACCGCCGATGTTGTTTCGACGTTCGCGCAGAGGAACGGTATCGCGGGCTCACTGAAGGGTCTGGCGTCAGCCGCGGAAATGATGAACAATATCATAGGAATGCTGCTCGTCATCGGAGCCAATACGATCGCCAAGAAGGCGTCGGATACATCACTGTATTAAAGAGGTCGCTCTATGAAAAGAAAACTTGAGGTCTCGGAGCTTATCTTCAAGGTGATAAGCTATCTGCTGCTGACAATGTTTGCCGTCGGCTGTCTGTATCCTTTCATCTACACCATATCTTCGGCGATAAGCGGATATGAGGAGGTGAGGGATTCCACGATAATCCTGCTGCCGAAGAACATTCAGTTCGACGCGTTCAGGGACGTGTTCAACGACAACGTGTTCTGGAACTCCTACACGAACACCCTTTTCCTTACATTCTACGGTACTATCTGGGAGATGATACTGTCCATCTTCGGCGCGTATGCACTTTCCAAGAAGCGCCTGCTGTTCCGCAAGGGCTTCAACTTCTTCCTCGTGTTCACGATGTGGTTCAGCGCCGGCATGGTGCCGCAGTACCTTAACTACATCGCGACAAAGAAGGTATTCAACGGCATCGGCATAATGGACGACAAATGGCTCGTCGTTATCGCTATGGGTATGCAGGCAATGAACATCATACTCCTGCGCAACTCCTTCGAGAACGTTCCGTCGGAGATCGAGGAGGCCGCCATAGTGGACGGAGCCACTGAGATGCAGGTGCTCTGGCGTGTATATCTGCCGATGAGCAAGTCGATACTCGCGACGGTCGCGCTGTTCTTCGGAATTTCCCGCTGGAACGGCTACTTCTGGGCGAGACAGATGATCTCCAACACCAACGAGCAGCCGCTTCAGGTATATCTTAGACTGAGGCTGGAGGAATACTCCGACCCCGAGCTCACGACCAACTGGCAGATGAGTCACAGCTACGCGCCGGATTCGGTCATCTACGCGCTCATCGTATGCTCGATAATCCCGATACTTGTTATCTACCCGTTCATCCAGAAGTATTTCGCCAAGGGCGTGAATATGGGCGGCGTCAAGGAATAACGGGATACCGAATAAGTTTGTCAGGCGCAGAACGCAAACGGGGACTGCGGTTGATATATAATCAAAAAAGACTTTGCCCGGCGAACGATCTGTACCGGAAAAGTCAAAATCAAACCTTATCCAAAGGAGGATAAAAATGAAGAAAAGAAAGATCACGGCATTGATGCTCTCCGCCGCTGTGGCGATCACGACCATGCTGTCCGGCTGCGGAAGCTCCGGCGGAACCACCGACAGCGGAAACAACAATGCCGCAACCACCACGACAGCGGCGGCAACAACAGCCGCGGCTACCACAAAGGGCGGCGATGCCGGCACACAGAAGGCAGAGACCAAGGAACAGCCTACCGAAACTCTTGTGGCTGACGCACTCACCTACGCGAGCGGAACGACTCTGCGCATGGCATGCGGCTACAACAGCGACAAGACCGGTATGAGCTTCACAGCGGATCTCGCGGGCGAGGGCATCACCCTTGCTGACGGCAAGACCTACAACTCCGGCGACCTCAAGCCTACATGGCAGGAGGTTGAAAAGCTGCTCGACATCAAGATCGACGACAAGTATCAGGGCAACAAGGCTTCCGATGAATACAAGTACTGGGACGCACAGCTCGATCAGATCGATATGCTCAGCGGTACGGCGACACTCCTCTCCGAGAACGGCCAGCAGGGCAAGCTCGTAAACCTCGCAGAGCACCTTGACGATATGCCCAACTTCAAGGCCTACCTCGAGGCCAACCCGATCGTGCGCCTTTCGATCACAGGCGCGGCGGCAGGCCCCAACGCAGGCGCTATCTACTTCTCGCCCTACTTCGACGGTGTAGATGATATCGAGCGTATGCCTCTTATGAGAACAGACTGGGTGGAGAAGCTGCTCAACGGCTCCGGCGAATTCACAGCCGACAAGAGCAACAGCACCGCAGCTCCCGTTTACACACCCTTCATGCCCACATCCGGCAAGATAGATGTTGAAGTTGTCAAGAAGGACGGTTCCGCTACTGAGACTATCAGCAAGGATTACGACGCATACGGCAACATCGTTGACAAGATGAACGCTGCCGGCGCAATGGACGGCGTAAAGGCTGTCAATATGCTCCGTGAGTACATCGACAAGACCTACAACGGCTACTACGGCGAGAACAGAGCCGATCTCTTCATCGGTCAGAACGCCGCTTGGGACGTTGACGAACTCGTAGCGCTCCTCCGCTGCGTAGTTGCCAACCCCCAGACACTCAACGGCACAGACAGCGTACAGGGTCTCCACAGCCGTGAGGACAACAACAACCAGAGACGTGTCGATATGTTCCGTTTCGCAGGCACACTCTTCGGCGTGCGCGGTATGGAATCCAGACTTGACTACCTCTATGTAGGCACAGACGGCGATCTCCACGACGCCCGCAACGAGGCTGCAACATACGAGGCTCTCTCCAAGATGCACGATATGGTAACAGAAGGCCTCATCTCCCAGGCATTCGTTAACGCCGAGGAAGTTAAGACTGAGAAGTACCTCGCAGACGACAACGGCTTCATGCACTATGACTACAACCAGACACAGACCGCTTACAACGCTACCGTTCTCGATAACGCGGCAGGCGAGAAGTACATGGCAGTTATGGTCCCCGTATCCCGCTGGAATGACGGTTCTGAAAAGTACATGAGATTCACCGAGTCCTGGCGTTCCGTCAAGACAGACGGCTGGGGAATCTCCGCGGCGGGCGTTGCAGGCAATTCCGACAAGCTCAATGCCTGCCTCAAGCTCATCGACTACGCTTACAGCCCCGACGGTCAGGTTCTCATGTCCTACGGTCCCGAGGCGTTCGTTAAGCATGACGACGCTGGCAAGGTAGTTACATTCGACTTCAACGGCAAGCAGTGGCCCGTTATCTCCGACAAGTCCTATGAAGACCTCTGGGCTCTCCAGAACGGTAACTACACCAACTATGCACGTTACTACATCGGTTCGACACTGAGCTTCGTAAAGAGCCAGGCGTTTGAATACCAGTGCACCCACGAAGTCGGCAAGGAAGGCGCGGGCTATATCTCCAGAGCTATAGCTCTCGGTACGATCAAGCACCCCGCTCTTGCTATCGCCGACAACTCTTGGTACACCTCCATTCCTACCGTACTTCCTCAGGAAGTAGCCGAGACCAACGCTATCAACGAGCTCACACAGCTCAGCGCTTCCGGTCAGTTCGGCATGAACAAGGAGCAGGTGAACCTCTTCGTCGACATCATCTGCAAGGGCTTCACAGGTGAAGCAGGCGCAGACGCGGCAGCGACAGCGGATAAGGTATCCAAGTCCGTAGCTGACGGCGGCTGGGGCGGCACCACCTACCTCTCTCGCAGAAACGAAGCGTGGAAGAGACTGCTTATGTTCTACAAGAGCATCAACGGCT
>CAMVBT010000015.1 GCA_947165805.1 uncultured Clostridia bacterium | reverse complement strand
GGCCCTTTTTTAAAAGGGCTGGCCGCCGGAGGCAACTCAAGCGGAGCGACCTCTCGAGCGTAAGCGGCCACTAAACAAAACTATAACGGCTGCGAGGCAGAAACCTTTCGCTTTCGCTGCGGTAACAGACGGATTGGGAGCGGCGGCTCGCCGCCTCGAGCGGAGCGACTACTTGTTCCCGTCTTTAAGTGAAGCGGCGGTCTCCGCTTCGTCGGCGCTGTCGATGCTTCCGGTCGGTACGAGACCGGTGCAGTCCGTTGTGCTGACCGTGCCGGTCATTGCCATTTCGTCCCGCAGAGGGAACTCATTGTGAGTGCCGCGGGCTTTCTTTTTCTTATCCATATAAACATCACCTTTCCGGCGATTATTGTATGAAAAAAAGACGTTGTTATTCAACGTCTTTTTTAAATCTGTCAAGAAACCAGATGTTTTTCGCTTCAAATTCCCTGCCGTCGAGATACGCTAATATGCCCGCGTCCGTGGTGAAGCGGAATTTCAGCTTATAGCTGTAAAGCGCCTGATATTTATATCCTTTTTCCTTGTTCACGCGGTTCGAGCCGTATTTGCCGTCGCCTAAGAGCGGGTGGCCGATATACGCCATGTGGGCGCGTATCTGATGCGTGCGGCCTGTGATAAGATCGACCTCCAGCAGGCTGTCGCCACCGGCGTTTACATCAAGAACTCGGTACTTTGTGACAATGGTGCGGTTTTCCGGGGTCTTTCTGTCCGATATTATGACTTTGTTCTCCGAGCTGTCCTTGAAAAGATATGCCCTGAGCTCCGCCTCACGGGGTTCGGGAACGCCCTGTACCGCGCACAGATACAGCTTTGTGAGCTCCCTGTCGCGTATCTTCTGATTGAGGATACGCAGGCTCTCCGCGTTCTTCGCGGCTATGACTATGCCGCCGGTATTGCGGTCGATGCGGTTGCAGAGTGCCGGAGCGAAGCATTGTTCGTCCTCCGGCGTGTATTCGCCTTTTCCGGCGAGATACTTTTTTATCCGGTTTATAAGCGTGTCCGCGCTTCCGCCGTCGTCCTCATGAACGAGCAGTCCCGGCTCCTTATCCGCCAGCAGGATATTCTCGTCCTCATAGATGACCGAAAGCGCGTCCGGAGCGTCCATGAAACCGCGCTCGGCGGTCTTTTCCGCAAGCAGCTCATCGGGGGCGTACACAGTCACCACATCGCCCTCGCAGAGCTTATAGGCAGGCTCTGTGCGCTTTCCGCCGACCTTTATATCCTTTTTGCGGATAAGGCGGCAGATGATACCCTGCGACAATGCGGGGAACGTCTTCTGCAAAAAGCGGTCTATGCGCTGTCCGGCGGAATTTCTGCCGACGGTGACGGTACGCATCAGCGGCGTATCCTTGTGAAGCCGCAGCCCTCAAAATGCTCGACAGCGGCGGCCATGAACTCATTGGAATTGACGCAGCGGGCGCTGACATCGGGGAGCTCCGCTATTGCCCGTTCCCACTCTTTCGCGGTGGCTTCGTCATCGGGGGCGGAGAACCAGAGCTCGTTTCTCCATGTACCGAATTTCAGGCAGATGATATATGGTTTGTTGTTTCTTTCCATTTTTATGTGTACCTTATCTCTTTTCGGCGCATATAATTATTTGAGCGCAACGATATTCATAGTGAGCTTGCCGGAGCCGTCGATAGTGAGCACGCCGTAGGAGGGCTTGTTCTTGCCGCGCGGCGAGTCGATCGCGCCGGGGTTCATTATGTAGATACCGTCGATGCACTCGGTGCGGTACATATGCGTATGACCGTAAAGGGCGACCTTGCAGCCGTGCTACTTGGCTTCACCGATGACCGCGTCAAGGGTTCCCTGAACATTGACCTCGAGCATCTTATGCTGACCGTAATCACACTCGCCGCCGACATAGTAGAACTTCATATCCGGAAATTCCTTCTGCACATCGGCAAATTCATGCTCACCGTCTCCGAGATGAATTATCATATCGGCGTCGAGGTTCTTCTCAACGACGGCTTTGTACTTGTGATAATCCTTATTTGTATCGGAAACTACGACTATTTTCATACTGTCCTCCAGTTCCGCCCCGCGGGCTTTATATTTTTCCGTGTTCTATTATAACATTTATGAGCCGTCAAGTCAAATGTTTTTGAAAAATATTTACACATTTCCGCGTTTTACATACCTTTTTTGTGAAAAGCGACTGATAAAGTTTCAGAATAATTACAGAAAACGTTTCATATCTTATGAAAGGGGGGATAGGCTTGAAGATCAATACCGACGCACTCATAAAGGCTGCGAGCGCGCGGCTCGGAATGCCCGAGGACAGACTGCGCGAGGCTCTGAAAAGCGGCAATACGGCCGAAATAAAGAAGTACATGAGCGGAGCGGACGGACAGAAGCTCGACAATGCTCTGAAGGACAGAAAGTACACAGAGGACATAAGAAAGAAATACGGCGGCTGATCGTCCGCCTTGCCGGAGGTGAGTGCGGTGGCGGATATGAACGATATCGCGGGACTGCTGGGCAGTCTCCTGTCCGGCGGCGGGAACGGCGACGGCGGCGGAGATGATAACTCCGACATCTTCGGGGACATCGACCCGGAAATGCTGCTGAAAATACTCGATATCGCGTCAAAAATGGGCGGGAATGATGCGAACACTGCCCTGCTCACCGCTCTGCGGCCTCTGCTGAAAGCGGAGAACCGCCCGAAGCTCGACCGCGCGGCGACACTCATGAAGCTTATCAGCATTATCCCGCTGCTGCGTGATGCGGGGCTTTTATCATAAGGAGGTCATATTATGGAGTGGAAAAAGGAAAAGATAGGCGCCGCCGAGCTCGAACGCCGGCAGCGCGAATACATGAACGCGGCAATGAGCATGGTGAAGCGCTCTGCTCCCGCACCTGCGCCGGAGCCTGTACCGGAACCGGAGCCCGAACAGACACCTGTGCCGGAGCCCGTTCCGGAGACCGTGCCGGAGCCGGAGCCTGTGCCGGACGAAAAGCCGGACGAAGAGCCTGCCGATGTGCCGGAGAAGGAAACGGAGACCGGAAACGACAAATATGGCGTATATACCGCCGACGAGCTTCTCGGAGACGCGCCGAAGGACGACGGCATGAAGAAGGCCGCCGAGATACTCGAAGAAATGACCCGCAACGCCGAGATGATGCGAAAGCTGGCGAACGAGAGCGGCGACCCGGATACCACGGACTTTCCGGACTTTTCGGAGTGCGGCGCGGAGAACGGCGATGCCGGGCGGTTTCGGGACGGGGACAGCGAAGCACCGGACGAAGAGCCGGCGGAAAATGAGTGACATACCGCTGCCCGGCGGCATATCCGCGGACGGCGACACTGTGCTGATACTTGCCCTCGCGTGGCTGCTGTACCGACAGGGCGCCGACATGACACTGATACTCGCGCTGCTGTCTGTGCTGCTGTGACGAATATTGACGCAATAATCGGGTATAATACCGCCAGACCCGTATTACGCGGGTCAAGGAGGAAAACCTGATGGGCAAGAACAAAAAGAACAAGCAGGCCGCGTCCGGCAAGAACGAAAGCGGCAAAGAGACCGGCTGACGGATCGGAAAACGCCTTCCCCTCGGAATATGAGGTGTGGGGGCGTTTTTTCTTGACAAAGTACCCTTCGCGGGTGTATAATAAACAATGTATAATGTTTTGGCACTCAGTCCTTATGGGGGATCTTATGGAAATAAATGTAAAAGGCCTGCCCGTACACTACGCGGAAAACGGTGACGGAGCGGACGCGCTGGTGCTTCAGGGCTGGGGCACGGGCATAAATCTGTACGACCCGATAATAGATACTCTCGCGGAGAAATACCATGTCTGCGCGCCCGACCTGCCGGGTTTCGGACAGACGCCCGAGCCTCCGGAGCCATGGGACGTGGACGGGTACGCCGACTTTGTGCTGGCATTCTGCGAAAAGCTCGGCATCACGGAGTGCTTCGTATTCGCGCACAGCTTCGGAGCCCGCATAGTCATCGATGTCGGAACAGGTGCAGGCTTCCCGGGTATCCCGCTCAAGATAAACAAGATCGCTCTTACCGGCGCCGCGGGGATAAGGCACGAGCCGTCCGCCGAGGCGAAGAAAAAAGCGAAGAAGTACCAGAGAGCGAAGAAATTCCTCTCCTCCGCACCGATACGCCTGCTTTTCCCGAACGCGCTGGAAAACCTGCGCATGAAGCACGGCTCCGCGGATTACAAGGCCGCCTCCCCGATGATGCGGCAGGTGCTTGTAAAGACGGTGAACGAGGATCTGTCTCCCCTGCTGCCGAAATGCAAGGCGGAAACTCTGCTGATGTGGGGCAGGAATGACGACGCCACGCCGCTTGAGGACGGACAGCGCATGGAAAAGGAAATGCCGCAGGCCGCACTGGTCATCATCGACAACGCGGGGCATTTCGCCTTTGCCGATCAGCAGTACCTGTTCATGCGGGTGCTCGCGGCATATATAGGATTATCATTATGACAACGGGGTGCGGTTTATGACAGTATTTGCTATTATCCTGTTCTACGCGGCTATGCTCGCTAAATTCTCACTCGATTATGTACACTTCATGCATATGTTCCAGCTCAATTCGTATGACGCGAAGGAACAATACGAATGGCACAAGAAGAACGGCGGCGATTATCTGAAACGCGCCGTGTTCCCCGTGCTGTTCTGGTTAATCGCGATATTCGCGGCGTGCAGAGCTTATTACTCCACAGATGTCATAATGAATATCGTGTGCGACCTGCTGCCCTACATAGGCGCGGTATTCATGGCGGCAGGAATGATCGTCAGCGCCGTCGAAATGAAAAAGCCGGTCAAGAAGAAACTTGTCTTCACGCCCCGTGTCATACGTATGTGCGTGACGACCGCCGTCATCTACGGCGCGGTATGCACGCTGTCGTTCATTTTCCTGTACCGGTCGAGGTTCAGCTTCGCTGCCGCGGCTCTGCTGCCGATATTCTGCATGATAATGCCGCCGCTGTCGAACCTTATCAACAAGCCCATAGAAAAGGCGGTCAACAATTACTACATCAACGACGCAAAACGTATCATAAACGAGCTCCCGGATACCACGGTCATAGGCATCACGGGAAGCTACGGCAAGACATCGACCAAGTTCTACCTCGAAAAGCTGCTGTCCGTGAAATATAACGTACTGATGACCCCGGGCAGCTACAACACCACAATGGGCGTGGTCAAGGTCGTGCGCGGGAGCCTGAACGCTACGCATCAGATATTTCTCTGCGAAATGGGCGCGAAGAAGGTCGGAGAAATAAAGGAGATATGCGACATAGTCCACCCGAAGCACTCGATCATCACCTCGATAGGCGAGCAGCATCTTGAGACCTTCGGCTCGGTGGACAACATCATAAAGACGAAGTTCGAGATAGCCGACTGCATCACCGACGGCACCGTGTTCCTGAACTACGATAACGAATATATCAGGAACAGGAAAACAGACAAGAACAAGATCACATACGGCATAAGCGGCGGAGACTTCGACTACACCGCCGACGAGATCACCGTGACCCCGAAAGGTACCGATTTCACCGTACACCACGGCGACGAGGCCGTCCGCTTCTCGACGAAGCTCCTCGGCGAGCACAATGTACAGAACATTCTCGGCGCGATAGCCGTTTCGCATGAGCTGGGCATACCGCTCACGGAGCTGATCTACGCCATAAAGCGCTTACAGGCCGTTCCGCACCGCATGGAGATACTCGACAAGGGCAACGGCGTAACGATAATCGACGATGCCTTCAATTCCAACCCCGCCGGAGCCCGCGCCGCTCTGAAAACGCTGTCGATGTTCGACTCCCTGCGCATAGTCGCCACACCGGGCATGATCGAGCTCGGCGAGCGTGAGTATCAGCTGAACAAGGAGCTCGGCATGGACGCTGCTTCCTGCTGCGATATAGCCATTCTTGTGGGTGAAAGACAGGCTCCGCCGATAAAGGAGGGGCTTCTCGCAAAAGGCTTCCACGAGAACCATATCATCGTAGCAAAGGACCTCCGGGAAGCCATGAATACCGCATATTCGATACAGCCCGGCAGAGACCGGGTGATCCTGCTGGAGAACGATCTGCCGGATAATTTCTGAGTTTTCCGCGAGCGGAACATGATACCGGTCATTGGGACGTAATAATTATGAAGATATACTGTGATTACTGCGGGACGCAGATAGATACCGACAAGGATATCACCTGCCCGCACTGCGGCGCGGCATACGCCGACGATGACGAGCTTAAGACCGAACAGAAGCGTCAGGAACGCCAGCTCCTTCTCGGAGACCTTGACGAGAAGATGCACAGGATCCAGGAACAGGAAATAATGAAGGAGTTCGAGAAGCACAGAAAGGAAAAAAATCTGGAGCTTATCGGCAAGGTCATTGTCGGAGCCCTGTCTCTCGGACTCGCGATATATGTAATGTGCAAAATAGGAGCCATTCTCGGATAAGCCGGGAACGAGCCAACAGGAGGTAAAAAGGCAATGAAGATAAACTGTGATTACTGCGGCTCGCAATTCGATACCGATATACACGATACCTGCCCGAACTGCGGAGGCATCTATTCCCACGACCCCGAGGTGCTCGCGGAAAAAGCCAAGCTCGCCAGAGCCGATGAGCTCTTCATGGAGCAGAAGCAGCTCGAAAATGACAGAATGCGTCTTGAGAATAATCAGATCAATGACGCGAATAAAAATAAGGCCGCATCTGCGGGCTGTATGGTGATTGTGCTTATGGTGGCGCTGATCGGGATCGCGTTCTTTGTGTTATTCGTCGCCGCATTCACGGAGACTCTCAATGAAGAAATGGGCGGAAGCCGCGGTGCCACTGTGGTCAGCACTTCCCGTCCTTCGAGCACCGAGGAACCCGAAGTATCCGAGACCAGACAGATAAATATCAGCTACACGATCAGCATGGACCCGATAAGCATCCCCGAGATACCGGAGATAAACATACCGGACATATCCGAAGAATAAGAATATAAATGAACAAAAGAAAGAAGGCATATTTATGAAGATAAGAGTAGGTGTATTTTTCGGCGGAAAGAGCGTTGAGCATGAGGTGTCCGTGATCTCGGCGCTTCAGGCGTGCCGCTCGCTGAACAAGGACAAATATGAGATAATACCCGTCTACATCACAAAGGACACCGAATTCTACATAGGTGAGAATATCGGTAAGATCGAGGCTTACAAGAATATCCCCGCCCTGCTCAGGGAAAGCGAGCGCGTTCTGCCCGTCGGGAACAACGGCACCGTGGAGCTGCTGCACTATCCGATGAAGAAGTTCGGCAGCAACGTCGCCGCCGTCATAGATGTGGCGCTTCCGATAGTTCACGGCACCAACGTTGAGGACGGAGCGCTTCAGGGCTACCTCCAGACCCTCGGGGTGCCTTACGCGGGCTGCGATGTGCTGTCCTCGGCGGTCGGAATGGATAAGTATGTGATGAAGTGCGTGTTCGCGGACAACGGGATACCCGTGCTGCCCGGAACGGTCATAAACATCAAGGAATTCACCCGTGCGCAGGACGATGTTATCGCACGCATCGAAGGCAGAACGCGCTACCCCGTGATAGTGAAGCCCCTTAATCTCGGCTCGAGCGTCGGCATACGCAAGGCGAAGGACCGCGAAGGGCTCATGGAAGCCCTCGACTACGCGTTCACGTTCGCTATGAAGGTGCTTGTCGAGGACGCGATAACCGAGCTGAAAGAGATCAACTGCGCCGTGCTCGGCGACTATGAGCACGCAGAGGCAAGCGAGTGCGAGGAGCCCCTCGCAAACGACGAGATACTCTCCTATCAGGATAAGTATGTGGGCGGTACGAAGTCCTCCGGCGGCAAGAGCGGTATGGCGTCGCTCAAACGCAAGATCCCCGCGGATATCACTCCCGAACAGCGCGAGGAAGTGCACACAATGGCGGTCAAAGCGTTCCAGGCGCTGGGCTGCGGAGGCGTGGCGCGCATCGACTTCATGCTCGACAGATCGACGGGAAAGATATATCTCAATGAGATAAACACCATTCCGGGAAGCCTCGCTTTCTACCTCTGGGAGGCAGCGGGACTGCATTACAGCGATATGCTCGACAGGCTCGTCGAGCTTGCCCTCAAGCGCGCCCGCGAGAACAAGGCTATCAGCTTCTCGTTTGACACGAACATTCTCGAGAACGCGTCGTTCGGCGGCTCAAAGGGCTCTAAAGGCGGGAAACTATAACAGGGATTGTAAAAGCTGCACAAATTATTGACATAATTTGCGCAGCTTTATTGTGTAACAGCACAAAAATACGAAAATGCGTAAAAAACACTTGATTTTTTGATACCAAAAGACTATAATATGATTATCGGTTAGCACTCAGAAGAAAAGAGTGCTAACACTCTGAGAGGCCAAGTGCTAATCAGAGCGATAAAGTTTATAATTTTATTTTACCATAGGAGGTAATAAAAATGAAAATAACTCCCTTAGCAGACAGAGTAGTCCTGAAGTTCCTCGAAGCAGAGGAAACAACAAAGGGCGGCATCATCCTCACAAGCTCCGCACAGGAGAAGCCCCAGATAGCACAGGTCATCGAAGTGGGCCCCGGCGGCGTGGTTGACGGAAAAGAAGTTAAAATGGAAGTCAAGAAGGGCGACAAGGTGCTCACAAGCAAGTACTCCGGCACCGAGGTCAAGGTAGACGGCGAAAAATACACAATAGTCCGTCAGAGCGATATTCTCGCAATTGTTAAGTAAAACAGACGAAAGGAAGAACTCATTATGGCAAAGCAGATAATTTACGGTGAAGAAGCCCGCAAGGCTTTACAGGCAGGTATCGACAAGCTTGCGGATACAGTCAAGATCACACTCGGACCCAAGGGCAGAAACGTTGTTCTCGACAAGAAGTTCGGCGCTCCGCTGATCACGAACGACGGCGTTACTATCGCCAAGGAGATAGACCTTGAGGATCCCTTCGAGAACATGGGCGCTCAGCTCGTGAAGGAAGTTTCCACAAAGACCAACGACGCCGCAGGTGACGGTACAACAACAGCAACACTGCTCGCACAGGCTATCGTCCGCGAGGGTATGAAGAACGTTGCGGCAGGCGCTAACCCCATGGTAGTAAAGAACGGTATCGAAAAGGCCGTTGACGCAGCTGTCAATGAGATAGCAAAGACCTCGCAGAAGGTAAAGAACAGCGACGATATCGCAAGAGTCGCTACCGTTTCCTCCGGCAGCGAGATCGTCGGCAAGCTCATCGCAGAGGCTATGGATAAGGTATCCGCTGACGGCGTTATCACTATCGAGGAAAGCAAGACTGCCGAAACATACAGCGAAGTAGTCGAGGGTATGCAGTTCGACAGAGGCTACATCTCGCCTTATATGGCTACCGATATGGATAAGATGATCGCCGAGCTCGACGATCCTTATATCCTCATCACAGACAAGAAGATCTCCGCTATACAGGATCTCCTGCCGCTTCTCGAGCAGATCGTAAAGACCGGCAAGAAGCTCCTCATCATCGCGGAGGATATCGAGGGCGAGGCTCTCACAACTATCATCGTAAACAAGCTCAGAGGCACATTCAACTGCGTTGCTGTCAAGGCTCCGGGCTTCGGCGACAGACGCAAGGAGATGCTGCAGGATATCGCAGTCCTCACAGGCGGTCAGGTAATAACCAGCGACCTCGGCATCGAGCTCGCCGACGCTACCGTTGATATGCTCGGTACCGCAAAGCAGGTAAAGGTAACAAAGGAAAACACTACTATCGTTGACGGCGCAGGCAAGAAGACCGCTATCAAGGACAGAGTAAGCCAGATCAGAACAGCTCTCGAGACAACAACGAGCGATTTCGACAAGGAAAAGCTCCAGGAAAGACTCGCCAAGCTCGCAGGCGGCGTAGCCGTCATCAAGGTCGGCGCTGCTACCGAGATCGAGATGAAGGAAAAGAAGATGCGTATTGAGGACGCTCTCGCGGCTACAAAGGCTGCCGTTGAGGAAGGTATCGTTCCCGGCGGCGGAACAGCTCTCATCAACGCTATGGCTCCCGTTGAGAAGCTTATCGCATCTCTTGAGGGCGACGAAGAGACAGGTGCCAAGATCGTGCTCCGCGCTCTTGAATATCCTATCCGTCAGATCGCAGAGAATGCCGGTCTTGAAGGTTCTGTTATCATCCAGAACATCAGGAACAGCAAGAACAAGAAGACCTACGGCTTCGATGCTTACAAGGGCGAATATGTAGATATGATCGCTGCCGGCATCGTTGACCCCGCAAAGGTAACGCGGCTTCCGTTGCCGCTATGGTGCTCACGACAGAGAGCCTCGTAACAGACGTCAAGGAAGAGACTCCCGCTGCACCCGCAGGCGGTATGGGCGGCATGGGCGGTATGTATTGATATCGCCGCGCAGATAAATACAATTGAAAAACGCGCCTTCCGGGTTTTCGGAAGGCGCGTTTTTATGATACTTTGCTGTGCATTTGCCGGAGACCGTAATTACCGGCACGGCACATATACTGCCCTGTGTGATCGGCGCGGTTTATTCATCGCTTGCAAGGAACTGCTCCAGAGTCATCACGCCCTTGCTGATCATAAGGAACTTATCGTTGTAGTCGTCTATGGTAGAAGCGGATACCATGAGCATATACTCGAAAAGCTGCTTGCCGAGTATGCTCTCGATATAGCTCTCTGTAAGGCGGAACGATATCCTGCCCTTTGCCATGTCGAAATCGAACGAACCGTCAGCGAGGCGGTCATTTACGGCAGTTATGGCAAGTGCGATATCCACGCGCTTATCATCGGGTACCTGAAAAGGCATGGGGGAAATAAGTCTTACAAGCTGTCTCTTGTCAAGAACGTCGAAAAGTATCTCCATAGGGATATCTTCTCCGGAGACTATGCAGTGTATCACATGATCCTCATCATGGCGGTCATAGTGAAAACCTTTATCGTCGAACATCGCGCAGACAGTCTCATAGACCTCGTCGCCCATCTTCCTGAGTTCTTCATCATTCATTGGTGTGTCCTCCTCTGTTTTTAATTAAATCCGATCCTGCGTTTTTTCTGTTCCATTATATTATGGAACTCTTTATCCGATGCCGCCAGCGAAAAGTCCTCAACGGTCAGGGTGTCGCAGGGTATCCGGTTCATCTGGCACCTCAGGGCTGCCTTACCCCATGTGCGCTCGAACAGATTGCGTACAAACCTTGCGTTGCTGAAATCCTTTGCGTTCAGCACGGCATCTGAAAGCGAATTAAAGTAATCCTTTACTGCCGCGGTAAAAGGATCATCGAACGAGAAGCTCTTTGCCGCCATGCTCATATATATCTCGGCAAGCTGTTCTCTTGTATAGTTCGGGAACTCGATCTTGTACGGCATACGGCTCTTGAGGCCCGCGTTGCTCTTCATCAGCTTCTCCATTTCGACGGGATAGCCTGCCATGATCACCACAAGATCGCTGCGGTGGTTTTCCATTTCAGCCACCAGAGTATCGATGGCTTCGCGGCCGTAATCGGCTGTGCTGATACCCTCATCGCGGAAAAGCGAGTACGCCTCGTCTATGAAAAGGACGGAGCCGTATGCGTCTCTGCATATAGCGGCGGTCTTGGGAGCGGTCTCACCGACAAATCTTCCGCACAGGTCTCTGCCGGAATGTTCAAAGAAACTGCCGTTGCGGAGTATGCCGCGCTCCTTGAGTATATTGCCGAGTATCCTCGCTACCGTTGTCTTGCCGGTGCCGGGATTTCCGACGAAGCGCGTATGTATGCAGGGCGCCTCTATCGAGGAGCTTGCGACAGAGGCTTCTATCTGCGCGACGATCTCCTTCACCTGAGAGATTATGCTCTCCATCCCTATCATCTTTGAAAGCTTGTCAAATCCGCTGCCGGCGCCTATATGCGACGGGTCGGCAAGTCCGGCGACTTCTTCGGGCTTTATGATATTGTCGCTTATGCCGTGTCCCACATCGTAGACCTGCTTCATATAGAGCATCTCGCGGATGACCTTGTTGACGGTATCTATGCCGTAGAAGCGTCCGTCGCTTTTCTCGGCCGCGATCCTGAGCGACAGCATCTCGCGCACTTCACCGTCCATTGTGAAGTTCCTCTTCGCGAGAGCATCGTCCGCGCAGGCCATGAGCTCATCATTGGTGAACGGCGGCACGGAAAGCTCCTTCACGGAGAGTATGTCGTTAAGCGCGCCGCTTATATCGGCCATGACGGTCTTTTCGACGAAGGGTATCCTGAAAAACAGTATGTTTTCGCCGGTGTGCGACTCAAGCTTTTTGAGGAATGCTCTGAATTCCTTATCCGTCAGCTTTGTCATCCATTCGGAGATATCAACCGAGATCACCTTGCCGCAGGTATGCTTCTGATAATACTGCATCACCGACGCGAAAGCGCCTTCACTGCCGTATTTGGGATCCGGCGGCTCGAGGATCACCTCGGCTGTCCTGCTTTTCGACCGGAATGTGAACAGGCCGAGTTTTTCAGCCTGCTCGGCGAAAAGCTCGATATATGTGGACAGCCCGCAGCCGTCGTTTATCGAGACCAGATATGAGCGGGACGTGAACGAATCCACGGTATCGCTTGCCAGAAGAGCCGGTGCCACCGCCGAAAGCTCGTTTATCAGGTCCTTGAACTCCTCCGCGCCAACCAGCGATTCGACCGATATATGCTTCGGAGCAGGCTCTTCCCTGTTTTTCGCGGGCTTTTTCTTCGGTGCGGCTTTTTCTTCCTTCTCCTCTTCGGCGGAGGCATTTTCCTTTTCTTCCGCGGTATCGCTCAGCCGGTTGTCCTCCTCGACAACGCTGCACTCGACGGAAAAGACGTCCGAATCGGCCGCGATATCATACTTCGACGCTATCAGGTCTCTGATCTCGTTTATACATTTCTCGGCTTCGGCGGGGTCGGACAGCTCAATGACGCCCTCACAGTCCGCGACCCTTGTCTTTGTGCCGGAAACGGTATACTTCTCACCGAGAGCGTTTATCACCCAATCCACCGGGCGGACATCATCACCGCGCTTGCTCAGCACCCATGATTTTGAAAACGATATGTGGAACTGCAGATTTTTGCTCATAAAAGCCGATACTCCTTATTGTACTTAAAGATATGCCCGGAAAAGCGGACATATCGGGGTTTATCATTGTATGATTTTGCCAAATTATAACAATAACCGACTTATTTATTATAGCATATTTTACCCATTATGTCAACAAATTTTGTTAAAGAAAGCGGTTTTACGATTGACATTGACGAAAGAACTCATTATAATTAATGTGTCCTCAATAACTGCCTTTCGGCAGTTATTGGCTGAAAATCTGCAAAACAGATTTTCAGATGTTGTTTAAATGCGCCTGCGGTGCATTTAAACAACGGACACATTCCTTGATGTCAAGCTCATTTCGTCCTTCGGTTGATGAGCAGACATTAATTATAAGTGAGAAAAATCAAAAGAAAGGGAGCATTACCGTGAAACCAACACGGGCGGTGAGGATATGAACGGAAGAACGAAGAAAAGAACAGCGGCGGCACTGCTCGCGCTGATCGCGGCAATGAGCCTTTCGTCATGCGCGCCGGCAGAGATCGTCGCCAGATGGTTCAAGTACGATATCGATTCCGTCACGGGCGAGGACGGCTGGGGAGAGCACATCGAAAAACGCCTGATAAACGCGATAGAAAAACAGGATCACGAACTTCTCGAAAAGTATCTGCAGGAAGGCACGGACCCGGAGCTCATCGACCTCGCGAATTTCGAGCCGGACGAGAAAGATCCGCACTATCCCCCGAGCTGGCGTTCGTATAGCCCGCTGTTCATGGCAAGCTGGACGGGCGACGTCGAATCGGTGCGTATCCTGCTGAAATACGGCGCCGACCCCAACAATGTATGGGGCTACTGCGGCGGGTGGCATTCCTCGCCGCTGTATATAGCGCTCGGAAATTATGTGACGGACGGCATAGAGCATGAAACGCAGACCGATATTGCGCGGCTGCTCCTTGAAGCGGGAGCAAAGGTCGATCAGAAATGGGATAAGGCACATTCCCCCATGATAAATGCCGCGTGGGCGCAGAACCCCGAAGCCATACGCCTGCTCGCGCAGTACGGTGCGGATCCGGATTTTCAGATGTACGACGGGACTACCGCTCTGATGAAGGCCTGCACAAAGCCGGATATGGCGACGATCACGGCGCTGACAGAGTGCGGCGCGGACCCCGATATCCGTGACAGCAAAGGCAGAACGGCGCTTATGATGCTTGTATATCACAGGATAGAGCCGGAGACTGTCGAATGTATAAGATATCTTCTGAAAAACGGAGCCGATCCCACGATAAAGGATAATGACGGGTGCGATGTGCTGTATTATATCAACGGCTGGGAAAACAACTACAGCAGCTGCAGCGACGCCGTTGATACGTCCGTGGTCTGCGAGCTTATCGACGGCGGAGCGGACGTTTACTTCACGGACTGCTTCGGGCGGACGCTTCTCCACAAGTGGAGAGGCTCGAAGGAGCTTGTAGAGGTGCTTCTGAAATACGGCGTAAATACCGAACGGAAGGACTATTTCGGAAAGACCGCGCTCGATAGGCTCAAGGAAACGGATCGTTCAAACGACAGCGAGGCTTATCGGGATTACTACGGACAGATAATCGAAATGCTCGAAAACGCGAAAAAGGAGGCGGCATCGAATGAAGAATAAGCTCAGAAAGGCCGCCGCCGTATTTCTTGCCGCCGCGGTGCTGTCCTCATCGGGCTGTCTCGGAAAGTACAGATCGTACAACGATATCGGAGAGGCACAGGCTCTCGCGCTTCGGAAGGCGATAGTATCTTACCGCAACGATTATGTGAGCTGGCTGCTGAACGAAACGGATTTCGATCTGTCGAAGTATAATGAGATATATCTGAGCCGTGTTGAGGAAGCCGAGGAGTCTCCCGATACATACACGGGTACCTCCTATCTTCACGAGGCGGTGGGCTCCGGGAATTATGAGGCCGCAAAAATGCTTATCGAACACGGCTGCGACCCGAAGTATACCGACTGGCTCGGTCATACGACACCATACCTTGCAGCCGGTAATAACGAGATGCTGAAGCTGATGCTCGACAACGGCGCCGATGTTCAAGATCACATGATGGTGTCCGTATATATCGCGCGCCGTGACCGCGAATCGCTTGAATGGCTGGAGCGCGATTACGGGCTTGACGCGAGCACGTTCGTGGGGCTCTTCGATTGGACGTCGAGATATAATACGAGCGCGTTCACGGCGGATAATCCCGCACTGGTGTGGCTGTTCGAGCGCACAGCCGACTATTGCAGAGAGAACCGCCCTACGCTCGTGGGCAAAACGACCTATCTTGGTGATTATTTTTACTATTTTACCAACAGAAAGGTCCGGGACGACGACGTGGCCGCGATCGATGCAGACCTGCTCATGCTCGCTGACGAGTGGACGGAGAAGGTCGGCGGGGTCAGCAATAACACATACTATTACGGCGTCCTGATCGGAGACGATCTTAAAGAAATGATAGAGTACGCGGAGGACGCCTTTTCCGCCAAAAAGCTGTTTGAGTTCTGGCGCGGTATCGCGTATATGTACAGCACGGTCCGGGACGGTTATTATGATACCCTGCAGTGGGGGAGCATCGAGACCGACGGGAATATCGGTTATGTGAGAGAAAAACTGACTGCCGTTGCCGAAAACTCCGGCGGGCTTATCACGTTCTGAACCCATATCCGGATACTTCCCTCATCTCACTCATTTCTCATACCGCATAAAACAAGGAAAATTAATGTGAGAAGCGCGAAAATATAAAACTGTCCGTTGCGGACAGCTTCATTGTCTTCATAAAAACGCCTCCGTATGACTGATCATACGGAGGCGTTTTTGCAAATCGAAATGCTTGCTGTCATCGGGACACGCAGTATGGTTTTACTGTGATCGCCGTTCCTTGGGATAACAGAATAATGCGGCTCTCTGTAAGCTTTTACTTCGCCGCGAAGAAGCTGCCGAAATCAAAGCCCGTAGGCATCGGGATAGTGAACATATAGACCGTTGCGAGAACAAGACCGATAACAGCGATGAACAGTACGACCGTGCGGTTCGGTATCCTCTTGAAAACGCCCACGATACCGAGCATGAACAGTACTACCGAGTAGATGACGTTTACAAGGTTGTAAGCGTCGCCGTTGGCGTTGTCACGCTGACCCTCTTCAAGAAGCTCTCTCGATTCATCGAGAAGTTCGTTGGCCGTGATAAAATAATTATCAGTCATTCCTTCGACCTCAAACGGAGAGTTCATGTCGTCCGTCATCTGATTGAAAGCGTCAAAGAGTATTGGGCTGGCATTCTGCTCTATGTAGTTGTTGAGCTTTTCCTGTATGAGCTCTGCTTCCACATCATTTCCGTTAGCTGTGGCAACAACTTTGTCAAATCCATACTCCATCATCGTGTTCCATGCCATAAGGTCGGACAGGTACAGCTGCATACCTGCGTTGTATTCCGAGTTGCCCTCGGACGCTAAGTTGTTGCTCTTGGTGTAGTTGGTAGCCTGATTACCGCCGTGGAGCGAGCCTATCCACGTTGCCCATGCTGTGAGCAGAGCGGTTATGCCGAGGAATATCGCGACAAGCACCTCGACTGTGTTTTCGCTGAAAAGCGGCTTCTTTTCCTTCTTGATCTCGTTTGTTTCTTCTGCCATGGTAGTTTTCTCCTTTTCCTTTTATTCATCGAATGAAATATTGCCGTTATCGTCTATCGAGAATACCACGAAGTCGGAAATGTAATAATCTCCGTAAATATCATCGATACCGAAGCCATAGTGATAATCCGCCTCCGGAAGGGAGGAATAAACGATGTTGTCTCCGTCAGACCATTCGTATTCGTCCGCGATGTATTCCTGCTCGTTATCCGAGTCATCATAAATATAGTATATCGGAGCGATACTGTCGCCTGCCTTGAGCTGCTTTATCTCGCGCGAGGCCATTCCGTTCTCGTCGATGCCGTCCCATGCGCCCTCTATATAAACGTCGTCGTCGGTCTGCACGATACGAAGATTAGTGCGTTCTCCGTTAAGGATTATCGGAGCGGTATAAACACAGCTTTCATCATCATCGCCGACGATATATGTCGCAAGGAGCTGACCGTTCGGGAGAGAAAGCCAGTAACCGTCAAAATTGTCGGTAAATATGCCGTTAT